>JANMTH010000052.1:0-1531 GCA_031390305.1 Thermoflexaceae bacterium | reverse complement strand
CTCACCACGCCCGCTCGCGCCGCCCCCGAATGAAGGAACGGCGGCGCGCCCCGTTCGAACGAGTAGACGTGGACGATGTTCACGACGGCGCCGGACTTCTGGGCGATGAGGTGGGGCGCCACCCGGCTGATCACGTTCCAGGTACCGTTCAGATTCAGGTCCACCACCGAACGCCAGCCGCGGTCCGAAATCTCGGAGGGGCGCGCGGGGAACTGGCCGCCGGCGTTGTTCACGAGAAAGTCGATCCGCCCGAAGCGTTCGAGCGTGGCCGCCACCATCGCCTCGACCTGGGCGGTATCGCGGATGTCTGTCACCTGGGCGAGCGCCTTCGCCCCCAGCGCCTCTATCTCCCCGGCGGTCGGGCCGAGGGTCTCGATGTGCCGGCCGGCGATGGTGACGTTCGCGCCCAGTTCGGCGAAGCGCAGCGCGATCGCCCGGCCCATGCCCCGCCCTCCGCCAGTGACGATGGCGGTACGGCCGGCGAAGAGCCCATCCCGGAGTACGCGGAAGTCCTCGGTCACGGTCGGCCTCCTGTGGCCTTCGGAGTGCGGGGAGAATAGCGGGGGGCTGGCCGAGGGTCGATTGTGGCCCTACCTACGCCAGCACCACACCCTCCCTTCGCAGGCCCCGCAGCAGGAGTTCTACCTCCTCCGCGGCGCGCTGCCGTTGGCCCACTTCGTCGGAATGGAGCTGGTCCCGGCCGACCGGCGTACTTGTGCCTGTCTGGTACCTGGCCGCCGGATGGGGCTCGGTATGTTCGATGTGCAGGCGGTCCATCTCGCTTCCGAGCGCCGCTTCCACCCGCCGGCGGCGCGCCTCGGCGCGTCGCTCCCCGGCCGCCGTTACGGCGTGCTTCACCCGGCCCTGTGGAAGCGTAGCAACGGTCACGGCCTGCTCGTAGCGAGCAGCGACCGCGAGGACCTGGCTCATCACCGCGACCACTTCCTCGGGCGTGAAGTGGGTGTCACCGCCAATGACGCGTTGCGCCATCCTCCGGGCCGCATGGTAGGCCCGGTTTCGCACGAGCCATGGGTTCCGCGACGTGCGTACGCCGAACTCCGCGAGTGGCTGGCCCACGACTCCGAGCTTGCGCCGCACCTTGAGCGGCACGGATTCATACGTGAACCAGAAGGCAGGAGCCGCCTTGATGAATACGACGTCGGGCCGTTCCTCGTCCATCCAGCGTTCAACCAGGCCGGGGAGCGCAGAAGTTGGCCAGATCCGGCGGACAACCGTCGTGAATTCAAGGCCTGTGATCCGGGTCAGCTCTTGCTCGACGATCCGGTAGGCCATCGCGTCCGCGGCCACCCGGCCGCCCACATCGTCGCTGCTGCCAAGCCGGAGGATCTTCATGCGCTGATTCTCGCTGGCGTGCCCCTCACGGTCACGCGCCTCGGCCTCCGCCTGGTCCTAACTAGAGAAGTCCACGATGATCGGGTGCGGTCCCCTGGCCGTGCCACTCCCCTCGCCCAGCGCACTGGGAGAGGGGTTGGGGGTGAGGGCAAGATGCCCGGCAACGAACGCCGACGTA
>JANMTH010000050.1:0-4694 GCA_031390305.1 Thermoflexaceae bacterium | reverse complement strand
ACCGCGTCCTTGATCCGTCCGAAGAGGCCCTTGTCCTTCTTCGGCAACACCGGCGTGCCCATCGTCTCCGCCAGCTTCTCCAAAAGCGTGCGCTGCTCGTCGTTCAGGTCCTCGGGGACGACGACGTTCGCGCGGACGACCATGTCGCCGCGCCCGGCGCCGCGCAGGTGGGGTACGCCCTTGCCCCGGAGGACGAAGTCGTCTCCGGTCTGCGTGCCAGCCGGGACCTCGAACTCCGTATCGCCATCGAGCGTGGGGATCGTGACCCGCGCCCCGAGGGCGGCCTGGGCGATGTTCACCGGCAGTTCGAGGAGGATGTGGTCCTCCACGCGCTCGAAGCGAGCGTGTTCGGCGACGGCGAGGACGACGTAGAGGTTGCCGTAGTCGCCGCCGCGCGGGCCCGCTTCGCCTTCGCCGGTGAGGCGGATCTGGGCGCCGTCATCGACGCCAGCCGGGATGCGCACGGAGATCTTGCGGGCCTTCTTCTCGCGGCCGGCGCCACGGCACTGGGTGCAGGGCGATTGGACGATCCGCCCTTCACCCTGGCAGCGGCCGCAGGTGGCGACGTTGACAAACTGGCCGAAGATGCTCTGCTGGGCCCGCCGGATCTCGCCGGCGCCGTTGCAGTCGGGGCAGGAGATGAGCTCCGTCCCCGGCTCCGTGCCCTGGCCCGAACAGCGGTCGCAGCGCTCGGAGCGAGAGAACTCGACCTCTTTTTCGGCGCCGAAGACGGCCTCTTCGAAGGTGACACGGAGGTTGTAGCGAAGGTCGGCGCCGCGGGCCGGGCCTCGCCGGCGGCGGCCACCGCCACGCGCGGCGCCCCCGAAGAAGGCGTCGAAGATATCCCCGAAGCCTTCGAACCCCTGGAATCCATCGGCCCCCTGGCTGCCGCCCGCGCCTTCCACTCCGGCGTGGCCGAATCGGTCGTAGCGAGCGCGGAAATCGGCGTCGGAGAGCACTTCGTAGGCGCGGGTCGCTTCCTTGAACTTCTCACCGGCGTCGGCCGAAGCATTGCGGTCCGGGTGGAAC
Organism: Thermoflexaceae bacterium; assembly: GCA_031390305.1. Classification (GTDB taxonomy): domain Bacteria; phylum Chloroflexota; class Dehalococcoidia; order Tepidiformales; family Tepidiformaceae; genus JANMTH01. The sequence goes on along the minus strand of JANMTH010000050.1, from coordinate 3,665 downwards.
TCCATGGCGAGCTTGCGGTACGCCTTCTTCAGCTCATCCGGTGTGGCGGTTCGGGCGACGCCGAGAACCTCGTAGAAGTCGCGCTGGGTAGTGGCCATAGGCTTAGCAGTGTAGCAAACGGAGTGCTAAAGGTTCGAGGAGCCTCCGATCGCGGTAGTCGTGGCCCACCGGGCCACGGGCTGTTCGACCACCGCAAGACGCCGCCCCCGTCCCGGCTCCGCTCCCGCGCCCTACTGGATCGGCGAACGGCCCGTCGCGAGGATGCGCTTCACGTTCACCGCCGTGAGGTCGATCAAGGGCATGATCCGCGGTCCGATGCTCTCCTTCCAATGGTCGCTTTCGTAGACCTTCTTGTAGAGTTTCGCCCGCTCCGCTTCGGTTTTGAAGCGGCGGATCCAGACGTAGGTGTCCTCGTCCTCTTCCGAGACGAAGCTGCCGAGGATGACCATCCCGGCGGCCGTCTGCATGGGGATGACATCGTCCTCCATGATCTTGACGAGGGCCTTGCGATTGCCAGGCGTGGCCTTGTACTGGCGAAGTTCGAAGAACGACAATGCTCTGCTCCTTTGGTGGTATGCCTGCGGTTCATACAGGAACGGGCGGCGCGGGGCAAGCGGGACGACTCTGGCCAAGCGCACTACGGCGTTGCCACCGCCACCGGATCGCCAGGACGAAGCACGCCACCGTGAAGAACGCGCGCGTAGACGCGGCTCCAGCCGGGGAAACGGTCCTGATGCATCCGCGGGAAGTCGCCGCCGGCGAACCAGCGGGCGTTCGTCCGGCAGGGCGTGGTGTAGCGCGTGATCTCGATGAGCACGTCGGCGCCGAGGCGGAGGCGCGCGCCCGGCACGACCGTGTCCCAGTCGATCCCGCGCGTCGTCACGTTCTCACCGGTGGCGCCGGCGAAGATCGGGTGGCCCTCCGCCGCCAACGCTTCGATCCGCTCGATCGCGAAGAGGCAGAGGGCGCGTTCCGGGCCGCCGTGGATGTGCGGCGGCTCGTTGTGCCCGTCACCCGCCATGCCCAGCTCCGTTACCTCGGCGAGCATCACCGGCAGCTTCGGCACGCCTCCGCGCGAGACGCTGATCTGGACAATCGATCCGGTCTGTTCCTCTCCCACGCGCTCCTCCTTCAGGCCGGCCGCAGCTTCGCGGCCAGTCCCAGCTTCGCCGCCGGCCATTCGCTTTCGAGCAGCGAAAACCACGCCGTGTCGCGGACGGTGCCATCGCGGCCGGGTTGGTATGCGCGCACCACGCCATCGAACCGCGCTCCGATGCGCTCTATCGCATTGCGCGAGCGCCAGTTCCGGGCGTCCGTCTTCAGGGTCACCGCGTGCACCCCGAACACCTCGAAGGCGTGGCCGAGCATCAAGAGCTTCGCCTCGGTGTTGATCGGCGTGCGTTGGGCCTCGGCCGCCAGCCAGGTCCCGCCGATCTCGACGGTGTCCGGATGATCCCTGCCCCGCTGATTGGCGTTGCCCGCCGGCCAATCCCAGTATTCAATGTTCATGAAGCGGGTCGAACCGGCAACGCGGCCGGTGCGCCTGTCGACGGTCGCGAAGGGCAGCACTCGTCCCGCGGCCTGCTCCCCGAGCCTCGTCGCGATGAACGCCGCAGCCTCCGCTTCACCCTCGGGCACCCAGGTGAAGCCGTAGGTGTCCCGCGCTCCGCTGGCCGCGGCCGCAAGCGCGGCCGCATGCGCCGCCGTCAGCGGCTCAAGGCGCACAAACGTCCCCTCGAGGACGACGGGTTGAACGATACTTCCCATGGCCTTTCAGCTTACACGACCGGCCCACGCCGCCGGGCTATGATCGCGCTGTGAACGCGCGATTTCCCTTCCCGAGTTCCCGACCGGCTGGTTCGCGAACTCCTCAGACCGGCTCCAACGGCTGCGGTGATCCCGCCGGCAGTTCGACCGCGATCCCGTCGCCGGGGCGGACGACGCCACCGCTGACGACGATGGCCATCACACCGGCCTTCCGCACCAGGCTGCCCTCGGCGTCGCGCCCGAGCACGGCCTTCATCAGCCCCGGATGGAGTCCATCGAGCTGGGCGCAGGGGTTGCGCAGGCCAGTCAGCTCGACGACGGCTTCGCCGCCCAGGCGGAGCCGCGTGCCGAGGGGGAACGCCACCAGGTCGAGGCCGCGCGTCGTGACGTTCTCGCCCATCGCGCCGGGAAGGATCGGCGGAAAGCCAGCCCCCGCCAGCTCCTCGTGCAGCTCAGCGGCGATAAGGTGGACCTGGCGGATGTTCGGCGTCGATGGGTCACGGGCCACGCGCGAACGATGCTTCACCGTCTCACCGGCGTGAGCGTCCCCTTCCACGCCGAGTCCGGCGAGCAGGCGCATACTCCCCTGGTTGGGCTTGCTGAAGGTGTGAGCCGGGCTCAGGCTGACGGCTACCACGAGAGCGTCCATCGGCGCTACCAGCTGTCCCAGTGCGTGACCTGGCTGACGGGGAGCCGGGTCGCGACCTTGAAGTCGTCGCCGGTAAAATAGGCGACGGGGAAGAGGGCGGCCTGGGCGATGCCGTCGGGGATACCAAGCAGCTTCGAGACCTCTTTCTCGCGGCCAAGATGGATGGAGGTCCAGGCGGTCCCGAGGCCCCGCGTCCGCAGGGCGATCATGAGCGACCATGCGGCGGGCAAAATCGAGCCCCAGAACCCGGCCTGCTGACCAGAGGGAGCGCCATCCGTGCGGCCTTCGATGCAGGGGATGATGAAGACCGGGCATTCGTGCATGTGGTCGGCGAGGTAGGTCGCCGAGTCGCGGACGCGGGGCTGCTGGGCGGCCCGTGGGTCATCATCCGGGTACTCGACGGCGGCCGCCGGGTTATTGGCGTAGAGGGTGAAGAGTTCGCGGTAGATATCGGCGATCGCCTTCCGCTTCGCGGCGTCGGTGACGACCATGAAATGCCAGCCCTGGCGATTCGAACCCGAAGGCGCCTGGAGGGCGATCTCGATGCACTCTTCGATCACCTTTGGCTCGATCGGCCGGGAGAAGTCGAGCCGCTTGCGGACGGAACGGGTGGTGGTGAGGGCGTGATCGACGCTTGCGAGGTCCATAGACGATGACTCCGATGCTTGATATGGGGCCATTAGACAGGGTTGGAGGGAGCCACGCCACTGCGACACAATGACTGGACAATCGCCGGGCGGCCGCACAGAGTACGGGCATGTGCCGAAGCATCAAGACCCTTCGCCGCGCGGATGAGCCAGCGACCGAGACCGAAATCGAGGCCGCCGCCCTCCAGTTCGTGAGAAAGATCAGCGGCTACCGGACGCCATCGAAGCGGAACGCCGAGCCGTTCGATGCTGCGGTCGCGGAGATCGCGGAGGCGGCGCGCCGGCTCCTCGGCGCGATTCCCGGGGCCGGCCTCGCCAGCGATGGCTGAGGATGTCTCCCGCGTAGGGTCCGCGCCGCTCCTGGACCGGCGAACCGCCTCCGAACGATGGCGCGGTGGTATCCTGCCGGGCAGACCATCCACCGGAGCCTGCCTTCGTGCCGAACCTTCGCGCTGCCATCTTCGATATCGGCGGAGTGCTGACATCGTCGCCCGTGATCGCCATCCGTGAATACGCCATGCGCGAACTCGTCGATTACGCGGTCCTGGGCCCAATGATCGGAGACCACGACCTGGCCTGGTCTCGCTGGGAGCGGAGCGAAC
>JANMTH010000034.1:0-2300 GCA_031390305.1 Thermoflexaceae bacterium | reverse complement strand
CGCAAAACGGCAAGGAGAGGGTGACGGTTGCCCAGGCGATGAGCCACCAGTGCGGGTTGCACGCGATGCCGGAGCCGTTCCTGCCTGAGTACATCACGGATTGGGAGGCTGGCATCCGGAGGATGGAGGAGGGCGTACCGGCCTACGAGCCGGGAACGGCGACGGGCTACCATGCCGTGACCTACGGTTGGATAGCGGGCGGAATCGTGGCGGGCGCGGCCGGACGCCACATCAAGGAGTTCATCGAGACGGAGATAGCGAAGCCGCTTGGGGTGGCGGGCGAGCTGTACGTGGGCATCCCCGACGGGGTGGAGGAGCGGCTGGCGACGCTGGCGATCCTGACGGCCGGCGATGGGCTGGACCTCCCGGCGGAGAGCGACTTTTACAAGGCGATGCCGAAGGCGATGTGGCCGCACTTCAACGGGATGCCGTTCCGGAAAGCCTGCCTGCCATCGGGGAATGGGCACTTTTCGGCGCGCGCGCTGGCCCGGATGTACGCGGCGCTGGCGGGCGACGGCTCGGTGGATGGAGTGCGGCTGGTTTCGCCGGGGGCGAAGGCCTCCATGCAGCGGGTGATGACGACGGCGGTCGATCGGGTGCTCGGGCTGCCGATGACAAAGGGGATCGGCTTCATGATGGGCGGCGAGGCGGACGGGATTCACGGGCCGGAGGGCCGGCGGATGACGGCCTTTGGGCACGCCGGCGCGGGCGGCTCGATCGCCTTCGCGGACCCGGAAGCGGGGCTGGCCGTAGCCGTGACGCTGAACAAGATGGCTTACCCCCTCCCTGGGGAGGGCGTGACCCTGGAGATCTGCGACCTGATCCGCGCCGAATGCGGCGTCAGCTAACACCACTTTTCGGAGGAATGAAGATGAACGAAGCACTGAACACGAAGGTCCATGAGCTGCTGTTGAAGCAGATCGAACGCGGTGACAGCCTTGGCGTGCAGGTCTGTGCCTACCGCGATGGCGAGCGGATCGTCGATACTTGGGCGGGGACGATGGGCCCGGAGGATGACCGGCCGGTGCGGGCGGATTCGCTCTTCAGCTCGTTCTCGACGACGAAGGGGGTGGCGGCGACGGCGCTGCACATCCTGGCGGACCGTGGGCTGATCGACTACGACGCGCCGGTGGCGAAGTACTGGCCGGAATTCGGGCAGAACGGCAAGGAGCGGGTAACGGTGGCAGAGGCGATGAGCCACCAGGCGGGGCTGCACGCGGTTCGCCAGCCGCACACGATCGCCTACGTCGAGGACTGGGACGGCTACGTGAGCTGGCTGGCCGCGCAGCCGCCGGCCTGGGAGCCTGGGACGGCGACGGGCTATCACGCCCTGACCTACGCCTGGGTGGTCGGCGGGATCGTGCAGGGGGCGAGCGGGCGGCACATCAAGGACGTCATCCGCGAGGAGATCGCGGAGCCGCTGGGGATTGCGGGCGAGATGTACGTCGGCATCCCGGACGGTGTGGAGGAGCGGCTGACGACGCTCCAGAACCCGCCCGCGCCAACGGCCCCGCCCGCGCCGGGCACGCCGATGCCGGGCAAGGAGTTCTTCGAGGCGATGCCGCTCCAGAGCGACTTCACCTTCAACGACATGCGGACGCGGAAGGCGTGTGTGCCATCGGCGAACGGGCACTTCAGCGCCCGGGCGCTGGCGCGGATGTACGGGGCGCTGGCGAACGGCGGCGAGGTGGATGGCGTGCGGCTGGTCTCGAAGGGGCGGGTGGCGGAGATGCAGCGGATCTGCACGCGGGAGCCGGACCGGGTGATCATGGGTATCCCGCTGGTCAAGGGCATCGGCTTCTTCATGGGCGGCAACTTGAACGGGATGGTGGGCGCGGCTGGTCCGCGGGAGACGGCGTTCGGCCACCCGGGCGCGGGCGGCTCGATCGCCTTCGCGGACCCGGAGGTGGGGCTCTCGATCGCGGTGACGCTGAACCGGATGCAGAACGCGCTCCAGGGCGAGGGGCCGACGGCCGAGACGTGCCACTTCATCCGGGCGGAGCTGGGGGTGGGGTAGGGGGGACTGCCATGATCTACTTGGACGTAACCAAGGTTAAGGCCAACTTCTGATCGCGCGGAGTCCGAGATGGGAGACTGAAGGGGATGCAGCAGCTCCGAAGCCCTGCGAGAACGGTCCCGAGAGGAGCGATCGAACTCACCGGTAGAAAGGCCGCTTCCACCGACCTCCTGTATATTCACTGCGGATCTTGTCTCAGACGTCCCTTTCGTCGATGAGCTTTGTTAGGATTGAGAGAGAACTATGAGCGATCGCGAAGGTAAACGCATGGACTGGCTCGTGG
>JANMTH010000785.1:0-1947 GCA_031390305.1 Thermoflexaceae bacterium | reverse complement strand
GGCAGCGCTGGTAGTGTTCGACGGCGTCGCTCCAGGCGAACTGACGGAGCGCCTGGTCGCCGGCCATACGTTCGTAACGGAACGCGTTCCTGGTATCGGCCGGCCGGACGACGGCGCTCTGCGCGTAATGGGCCGCCAGGCGGCTGGCGTAGCTCTCCGCGAAGGCGGAGCCTCGGCCTTCCATTGCGTCCGCGACTTCGCCGTGGAGGGCCGCGGTGCGGGCTCGTTCGATGCCGTCGTACACCGCCCGGTGAGCGAGCGCATGGGAGAAGCGGTAGTCGCCCTGGGCGCGCGGGACTCGTTCGACGAGACCGGCCCGAATCGCCTCGTCAAGCAGGTCAAGGAGGCCGGTTGGAGAGTCGCCACCCATGTTCTCGAGGACGGCGAAGTCGAAGTCGCGCCCCTGAACGGCCGCCCGCTCGAGCAGCGTTCTGCAGCCAGGAGTGAGCCTTCGCAGGCGCCGGATGACGACCTCTTTGACGCCCGCGGGGATCGCGGCTTGCGCCGCCGGGACGGCCATTCGCCGCCAGATTCCACCAGCCTCCGTGAGTGCGCCGGACTCCTTCCAGTGGCGGATCAGTTCGTGGAGGAAGAAGGGGTTGCCCTCCGTCTCATCGCGCAAGTGCGCCGCCAGCGAACGCATTTCGCCGTCTTCGCCGTGTGGCGCGACCGATTGGAGGAGGTCCGTGGCCTCGATCACGTCGAGCCCCGAAAGGAGGACGCGATCGTGAGCGGGGTCGAGGCGGAGGTCGGCGAGGAGGTCGATCAGCGGGTGGCCATCCTCCAGCTCGGTCTCCCGGTAGGTGGCGAGGATCAGCAGGCGCGCCTGGCCGAGGCCACGCGAGAGGTGGCGGAGCAGCAACACGGTCGGGCGGTCGGCCCAGTGCAGGTCGTCGAGGAAGAGGATGAGGGGCTGTGCCCTGCTCAGCGATTCGAGGAACGCGGCAAGGCCATCGAACAGGCGGTAGCGGGCCGTTTCGGCGTCGCTGGTGGGGGCTTCGGGAAGTTGGAGGCGGTCGCGGATCTCTGGGACGAGGCGGGCGATCTCGGGGCCGTGCGTGCCCAGCCGGGGCCCCAGCTCTTCCGTCGCGATCTGTGTGACGGCCGAACGGAGGAGCTCGACGAAGGGCTGGTAGGGAAGGAGCGACGCTTCGTCGCAGCGGCCGAAGAGGACGTTCGCGCCTTCGGCGAAGGCGGCCGCGCAGAGTTCCGCCGCCAGACGCGTCTTGCCGATGCCCGGCTCGCCGGCGATGAAGACGGTGCCCGGAATCGCCCCTTCGGCCGCGGAGATGTAGGCCGCCCGCAGCCGGGCCAGCGGCTCGGCGCGGCCAGCCAGCGGCCGCCGCTCGATGCTGGCGACGGGCGAGGGGAGCGGGATGCGGAGAGGAGCGTCTTCCACGGAGTCTTCCGCCCAACGGGTTGGTGAGCGAAGTGTAGCCGATCGCGAGGCGTCTGATGCGCCCGGATCATCCAGATGGATGACCCGTCTGGCGTTGTGGCGGGCGCGGAGAATCATCCGCATGAACGATGGCGGCGCGTGTCTCGCGGGCGAGACTTCGGGCGCCGCCACCGCTTGCGGTGGCGAGCCCAATTGGGAGTATGGAGATGAAGACGAGATTCTGGGCGGCGTCCTGCCGCCGGCTCCTCCTCGCCAGCATGGCGCTGGCGGCGATGGCCGTCGGCGCCGGTGTCGCGGTGGCGGACGACGACAGCGATGGCCGGGGGTTTAAGGTCATCTTTTCGAGCGAAGGCCCCACCGATTGGGTGATAACCGGGGCCGCCTGTAGCACGATTCCGGATGACGCGGTGATCAACGGAACGGGTACGAACAGCCTCGTCATCAAGGAGCGGATCAACCGGGATGGCACCGCGACCCTGATGTTCACCGGTAAGGCGCGGGGCACGGCCGTGGACCAGGATGGCAATTCCTACCGCTGGAGTTACAAC
>JANMTH010000732.1:0-1641 GCA_031390305.1 Thermoflexaceae bacterium | reverse complement strand
AGCGAGAACGCCTTCCGGATCATCGAGCAGTACGACTACATCATTAACGGCGCGGATAACTTCGCGACGCGGTACCTGGTGAACGACGCGGCCTACCTGCTGAAGAAGCCGCTGATCGATGGCTCGATCCTGATGTTCGATGGCCAGGCCACCACCTATATCCCCGGCAAGGGCTGCTACCGCTGCCTCTACCCGGCCCCGCCCCCGCCCGGCATGGTGCCGAGCTGCGCCGAAGCCGGCGTCCTCGGCGCGATGTGCGCGACGATCGGCAGCATTCAGGCGACCGAAGTCTTGAAGCTCATCCTCGATGTCGGCGAACCGCTGGTGAACCGGCTGCTGCTCTACGACGCGCTCTCGCTCGAGTTCCGCGTCGTCAAGGTGCGGCGAGACCCGGAGTGCCCGCTCTGCGGCGACAACCCCACCATCCACGAGCTGATCGACTACGAAGTCTTTTGCGGCTCACCGATCCCCCACGCCGAGGCGCCGTTCGGCGGCTGAGCGAATTTCGCCACCAGGCCACAAAGAACACCAGGTCTGTCCTGGTGGCCAACCTTCCGGAGAGCAGACAACGCATGAGTGCAGAAACCCCCTCGATCCAGGTCCGCGTAACGGCCGTCCTTCAGAAGATGACTGGCGGGCAGAAGACGGTGCAGGCCACGGGCGGCACCGTCTCGGCCATCCTTGAAGACATGGATGCCCGGTACCCGGGCTTCAAGACCCAGATGTTCGGGGCCGATGGAAAGCTCCACCGCTTCGTGAACATCTACCTGAACGACGAGGACATTCGCTATACCGGCGGCCCATCGACGGCGATCAAGCCGGGCGACGTGCTCGACATCCTCCCGGCGCTTGCCGGTGGGAACTAACCAGGAAGGCACAAAGCCAGGAAGAGACTCTTCGGAGTCCCCCTTCGGGCCTTTGTGTCGTTGTGGCTGAGACCAGGGGAGGGGACGAGATGGCGCTCTACGCTTCGGTGATCGACCTGATCGGCAATACGCCGATGGTGGAGCTGCGCTCGTTCGCGCCCCGGCCGGATGTCCACATCTACGCCAAGCTCGAAGGGCAGAACCCGACGGGCTCCGTGAAGGACCGGATCGCGAAATACATGATCGAGGCCGCAGAGAAGCGGGGCGAGCTGAAGCCCGGCGATACCATCCTCGAACCGACCTCTGGGAACACGGGCATCGGCCTGGCGATGATCGGCCAGGTGAAGGGCTACCACGTGGTCTGCGTCATGCCCGAAAGCGTGAGCGAGGAGCGGACGATGCTCCTCAAAGCCTTCGGCGCGGAGATCATCTACACGCCTGGCGACCTCGGCTCGAACGGTTCGATAGCGCGGGCGAAGGAGATCGTGGCCGAGAACCCGGGCCGCTACTACTTCCCCTACCAGTACGGGAACGAGGCGAACCCACGGGCACACTACGAAACGACGGGCCCGGAGATCCTCCGTGACCTTCCCCAGGTGACCGCCTTCGTCGCCGGCCTGGGCACGGGCGGGACGCTCACCGGCACGGGCCGCTACCTGAAGGAGATGAAGCCGAGCGTCCGGATCATCGCCGCCGCCCCCCATCCCGGCGATGCCGTCCAGGGACTGCGCGCGCTGGAGGAGGGCTTCATCCCCCCCGTCCTCGATGAGTCGGT
>JANMTH010000664.1:0-4888 GCA_031390305.1 Thermoflexaceae bacterium | reverse complement strand
GGGGGCGCGGCCTATGCTGCCGCCGCGAGCGGCATGAGTCGCGTTTCCCTCGCCTGACCGCGCCTCAGAGCGACTCGATGACCCAGTTAACGAGCAGACCGGCCGTGAGAACGGCGCCGAACTGCATGTGCAAGCCAGCCGTCCGGATGAGGGCGAAGTTCAGCTTCCGGGGGTTCCCCGGTGTCCGCACGATCTTCACAATCGGGCGGACGAGCGGCGCCGTGGCGAGGGCGGCGAGCGTTGGCCACGGCAGCGCCCCGGCCACGACCGCGACCACCAGCGCCACATAGGCCCCGATGAGGAGGCCGTACATCTCACGATTCGCCCATTTTCGTCCGATTAGGGTGGCGATCGTGTGCTTGTGCGTCGCCCGATCGTTGTCGATATCGCGAAGGTTGTTGGCCTGGAGGATGGCGGTCACGAGGAAGGCGATGGGGATGCTGGCGACGATCGGTTCCCACTGCCAACGTTCGACCTGGACGAAGGAGGCGCCGAGGACCATCACCGGGCCCATGAAAACGAAGACGGTCAGTTCGCCGAGACCGATGTAGGCGAGGTGGATCGGCGCGCCCGTATAGAGGAAGCCACCGGCGACGCTGATCAGCCCCAGCCAGAGCAGTTCCCAGCTGGTGACGGCACAGAGGACGAGGCCGATGCCAGCCCCCGCGGCGAAGCAGAGGACGCCCGCGGCGATCACCGAGCGGGGCGTGAGCAACCCGCGTTGAATGAACCCGGGAGGGCCGAGCGAGCGCTCGCTGTCGGCGCCCTTGCGGTGGTCGTAGTAGTCGTTCACGAGGTTGGTGCCGGCGTGGATGAGGAGCGCGCCGAAGAGGGCGAGCAGCCCCTTCCACCAGCTGAAGCGCTCATCGGCCGCGAGGAACGTGCCGACGAGGACAGGGATGACTGAGGCCGTGAACGAGACGGGCCGGGAGGCGGCGAACCAGAGCTTGATCGAATCCATGCGAGCGACAGGCTAGGGCAGTCCCGTCAACTCGGGAAGTCTCGCGAACCCGATGATTCCCAGATGGTTACTAACTTTTGCGGCGCCAGATCGGGGGATTTCCGTAGGGAAACCACCACGGAGGGTTGCCTTACAGGGTAACGGCGATGCTATAGTGACCGTTCAGGCGTGGCGGGGTGTCTGCCCAGAAGGCAGCGCGCCTGGGCAGCTACTGCTATCCCGCGCCTATCTGAGAGATGAAGGACGGTCTCCCTTTGACCGAACCCCTCCAGGTTGGCCAGTTCGCGATAGTTGATCACGAACCGGTTGACCGCGGTCCGAACGCCGGGATCTTTCACGGCAAAGGGCCTGTCGACGACCGAGCAGAGCTCTACATTCTGGCCGAGGGAACGACGCCGGCCAGCGAGTCGTTTGCTGGCCACGTCGTTTCGGCGGCCGGCCAGGTCTGGCAGTCGCTCGATATGAGCCTGACCGGGGCGTTACAGCGGATAACGGCCCAGGCGAACACGAACCTCATCGAATGGAACCGCAAAAGCATCGTCCAACACCGCGTTCGGCTCGGGCTCTCCTGCTTCGCCCGGCGTGGATCTCAGGCCGTGATCGCCCAGGCGGGACCATCGATCATCTTCCATCAGTCGGCCAGCGCCTGCGATATCTATGTCACGGAAGGGGAACGGCGGGAGCCGCTCGGCGACGCCGCCGACCCACGGCCGCAGCTCACGGGAATCGAGTTCAGCCCCGGCGACCGCGTCCTCCTGATCTCCTCGGCCGCCCTGGCGGAACTGGACGACGAACTGATCGCGGGGATTCTCGGGCTCCCGGCCGACCAGGTCATGGCGAACCTGTACCACCGCCTGCAGCATCTGAAGAATCTCACGGTCCTGTTCGTGAAGGCCGAAGGTGAGCGGATAGAGCCGGCCGCCGCCGTTGAGGCGCCGCGGGCTCTGGCCGAACCGATGATCGGCGGCGAAACGAGCGTAGAGCATACGGCCGAGGCGGAGGGCCCGGCCATCGGCGAAGAGCCGGCCACACCCGCGGGGGAACCGTTCCAGCCCACACTCTTCATACGCGAGGAATCCGAAGACGCTGTCGATGCCGCCCGGCGCAGCCTCGAAGCCGTGACACTGCGGGAATGGCCGGCCTCGCCCGCCCTCCCGGCGATCATCTCCGAGCTCCCGGCGCCGCTCCGGCGCGCCTCGGGCGAATCAGGATTCGCGCGAATGGCGGCCGAACGGCACGCGACCGCGGCCTTCGCGAACGGCCACGCCTACCGTGGCGCGCGCAGCTGGGCCTCCCACGCCCAGGCCGCTTCGCCAGAAGTGACCAGCTTCGAAGACCGCCGGCGGCAACGCCGCCGCGATAGCTTCACACGGGGGCTGGTGCGTGAAGAAACGCCACCGCTGCCACCGCTTTCCGCCGGAGACGCACCGCTCGTTTCGGAACTCGTCGAAGACTTCCGCGCCCAGCCGACCTCGCTCAGACCGGTGACGGAGACGATCGCTACCGAGCACGCGACGATCGTCTCCGGTGGCTCGCTCGTCCGCGTGCGCGGAGGAATGTCCGGCCGCCGGCGGGGCGGGGGCAGCCTTTCCGGCGGACACACCACGGCCCTATTGGGCGGGTTGCCGCCCACCTGGTTCGTCGTCCTCGGCGGCCTCGCCATCCTCCTGATCACGGTGGGGCTCCTGACCGTTCCCCGCCTGCTCGGGGGAAACGATGGTGACCGCTACACGCGCCTGATCGATGAGGCTCAACAGAACATCTCTACCGCCCAGGTGCTCAGCGACCCCGCCGAAAAGCGGGCGGCGCTGACAACGGCGGAGGCGGCCTTGCTCGAAGCGCGCGACCTCGGAGCGGGCCCGGAGGCGGCCCAGATCCTGGAGGACGTCAAAGCGGATCTGACAACGATGGACGCGATCAAGGCGCCAGCGGCGATTGAGACGGTCGCGAACCTCCAGCAGTTCGGCGACAAGCCCGTCGCGCCCACCCGGCTGGCGGTCGGCGGCGGCGCGGCGTACCTCCTCGATGGCGCCTCGGCCCAGGTCATCGCCGTCAGACTCGATGGCGGCGGACATGGGGCGGTATTCAGCGAAGCGAAGGACACGAAGCAGGCCCGGCCAACGGCCATCGCCTTCTTCCCCGGAAGCGACCTCGGTTCGCCCTCGCTCCTCATCGCCGACGCGTCGAAGGGCCTCTGGGCCTATTCACCCGATGGCGGCCTCCGGGCCGTGCCGCTTTCCGGGCCCAACGGAATGAACATCACGGACATCGCCGTCCGTGGCCGTGAACTCTTCGTACTCGATGCACCGGGAGGCGCCATCTACCGCTTCGACCCCGTCGATGGCGGGTTCGGCGCGGCCGTCAAAGTCCAGGCGAAGCCGGAACTGAGCACGGCCGTGCGGCTGATGGTCGATGACGAAGTGCTCACGGCCGACGCGAACGGCGACATTCATCGCTATGCCGGGCAGCTCGCGTTGGTCCTCTCCGAGGCGGGCATCGATCAGAAGCTGGTCGCTCCGGAAGCGCCCCAGCCGCTGGCGAAGAACGGCGAGATCGCGGTCCTGGACGCCTCGAACGACCGGATCGTCGTCCTCCGCCGTGATGGCACGTTCGAGCGCCAGTACCGGCACAAGGACTTTGAAGCGATGACCGCCTTCGCCATCGCCGAGGGCGGCACGGCCTACGTCTTCAGTGGCGGGATCCTCCGCCGCGTGACGTTCTGACATAGCGTCCCAGCTTACGGTCGCCATCGCCGGGGCCACCCGGAACGCCCACGGTTCACCTTAGCGGGCTAGAATGTGCGCATCATCCTGGAGGTGAACGGCCATGCTCGGAGCGCTCCTCATCATCCTCGTACTCATCCTGCTCTTCGGCGGCCTTGGCATCTTCGTGGCCAAGGCATTCTTCATCGGCCTGGTGATCGTGTTCCTCTTCTCTCTGTTCTCGGGCGGCTACTACGCGCGGCGGAAACGTTGAGGACTGGCCGGACCAGCTGATCGTCTGGGCGCCCGTCAGGGTGTGGGCAGGAAGATCTGATACTTGCCCGGCGTCGGCTTCCCGCCGACCATCGGCGCTTCGATGCTCACGGTTTTCGGGCCCGTGGTCGCGCCGACCGTGCTGGTCAACAGGGCGACGATCGTAACCGCCCGTCCTTCGCCGCTTGAGACGACCACTTCGCCGCGCCCACCGAGGGCGGCGAGCAGCGGAAACGTGCGCCCGGCCGCCGCGATCGTGGCCGTCTTGAGGTTGACCTGGCCGAATTCGCGGCCGCCGTTCGCGATCCAGAAGTCGACGAGGACGGCATGTGTGACGCCCTCGCGCTCCGCCTTGTAGATCGAGGTCGCGAGGGCGATGGCGTCCTTCCCACCGGTCGCTACGAGGATGCAGCGGAAGTACTCGACGGGGTAGACGGCGGCGCGCGTCGCCTTCACCGAGATCCCGGCCAACGATTGTTCGACGGAGACGGCGATCGTGGTCTCCTGGATGGCTCCACACTGGGTGGACTGGGCCGAAAGATCGATGTCAGCGCCGGCCGTAGCGGTCGCTGTCGATCGGGCGCCAGCGACCTCATCGGCCGCCCTCGCCGGGGCGATCGCGTCACCGGGGAGGGCGGCATGGGCGGGATCGGGGGTGGCGGTGGCTCCCGGCGAGCGGGAAGCGGAAGCGGTGGCGCTGGCAGTCCTCGGGGCCGTCGTGGGCGAGGGTGAAGGGGCCGGAGATGGCGGCGGCGTGGGCGAGGCGGCGGCAACCGCGGCGGGGGCTATCCTGGCGCCGCTTTCGGGCGTCGGCGAAGGGCCACGCGGCTGGAGGCCAACGGCCACGAGGAGCATGGCGCCGACGGCGAGGCCGGGGAGGGCGACCGCCTTCCGCCGAAGGAAGCGGGTCACGATGCTCGTATCGGCGCCGGTATCATCGAGCCGGGGAGGG
>JANMTH010000662.1:0-7533 GCA_031390305.1 Thermoflexaceae bacterium | reverse complement strand
TGGCCAGGTGGGAGCGAGACTTACGCGGTGGTTGGTTTCGGCGCTGTTTGGCGCGGTCGCGGCCGCCGCGTGGTATCACTGGAGCTGGCCATGCCCTCCGACCACCGGCTACTACTACCGACTACTGACTACTGACCTTCTTCTCCAGGGCCTTCGCCAGCGCCCGCCCCTTGTCCGGCGTCGGGTCTTCCACCAGGCCGTAGATCTCGCGTCCCTCGTGGTCCTCCGGCAGGTGCTCCGTTATCGGCAGGCCCTCTTCGTTCACGAAGAGCAGGCAATGGCAGTACTTGTAGATCTGCATCTCGTCGCAGGCGCAGATCCAGGTCCGGCGCTTCGCTTCCTCTTCGCGGGGGAGGTAGAGGCCCTCGGGCCATTCGCCGTTCTCGTCCTTCACCGGATAGAAGTTGCAGGGGCAGATGGGACGGCCGTACTTGTCCACGTTGGCCGCAAGCCCAAGCACCACGACCTCCGTGATCTCGCGGTCAGGGTGGAGATGGGTCCCAGATTTCGCCGCGAACTTCTCCGCGTAGTTCCACATCTTCCTGACGGATTCTTCCTTCGGTTGGTCCACGGGTCCCTCCTGTATCGAGCCATCGTAGCGGCAAGCGGCCCTGCCCTCATCATTCGCCCGCCCGCCGGTACGATAGGCGGGTGGACGACGACCGCGCCGCCGCGATACACGAGAACTACCTCGCCGCCCTCGGACGCGTCACCGTGCTCGGGCCCGGCGCCCACACCGAGCGGCGCGGACCCTGGCTCCTCCTCGATGCCGGCCTCGACTTCGATTTCTTCAACGTTGCCGCGCTCACCGCCGAGACGGACGACCCCGTTGGCGCCATCGTCGAGGCCGTGGGCTGGTTCGCGGCCCGTGCCAAGCCCTTTCGCTTTATCTTCCGCGACCGCCAGGATCGCGCCGCTATCGAACATGCCCGTGCCCGCGGCTTCCTCGTCGGCGAAGCCGAGCCAGCGATGCTGCTCGAAGAGATCGGCGCCGTGACCGTGGCGCCACCGCCCGGGCTCGACCTTCGCCCCGTCAGTGACGCCGCGATGGTGGCCGCCTACGCGGGCGTCGAGCCCGTCGATGGTGGAGATCTCCAGGTCCGCACCGCGATCTCCAGGCGCGCCTTCGAGCTTGCCGGTTGCCAGCTGTTCATCGGGTACGTCGATGGCCGGCCGGCCGCTCGCTCGCTCGCCCTCGTCACCGGCGAAATGGTCGGCGTCTACAACGTCTTCGTCCGCCAGGAGTATCGCGGCCGCGGCTTTGGCCGGGCGATGACGGCCGCGGTGGTCGCCGCCGGCCGCCAATCCGGAGCGACAGCAGCGAGCCTATCGGCCACCGACCTTGGCCTTCCGCTCTACCAGAAGATGGGCTTCCGCGAGGTCTACCGCTATCTCAGCCTCTGGAAGCCGTGAGCGAGCGGGAGTGCTGAGTTCTGGGTGCTGAGTGCTCTCCAACTCACTTCTTCTGCACTTCCCGGAGGAGGCCAGTGGCTACGTCGTAGACGAAGCCACGAATCGGCACGTCGTGGCGCACCAGCGCCGACGCGTGATACATCCGCAGATCGTCCCGGATCGACTCTTCGAGGCTGCGGAAGGGGAGGAACGAGATGTGGTCGGCGGCCACCCCCGCCTCAGCCCGCAGGCGGCTGCGCATCTCGTCGTCCGTGAACGTCATCATCCCGCATTCCGTGTGGTGAATGATCGCCACCTCCGTCGTCCCCAGCATCCGCTGGCTGATCGCCAGGCTGCGCAGCGCGTCCGCCATCCTGCCCCCGGCGTTCCGGATGATATGGGCGTGGCCGTAGGGAAGCCCCAACGCGTTGACCGGGTCGATCCGGGCATCCATGCAGAGCACCACCGCCAGGCGCGGCTTTCCCGCTTCGCTCGGTGAAAACGTCTCGGCGAAGCGCACGTTCGCCTCGAGGGCCAGTTCGATGGATGGTTCGTTGTTCATGCCCTCCAATGGTGCGTTCCGCCGCGCTCACCGGCAAAGCCGCTCTTCGTTCGTCGCGCCGCAATCTCGCCCCAGCCCGCAGACAAGGTCAACTACAATCGCCCGGTGCTTATCGACCTTCACTGCCACACCCTGCCGCTCTCCCAGTGCAGCGCCCTCCGGCCGCTCGAAGCGGTGGAGCTGGCGCGGGCCCGAGGCCTCGACGCCATCTGCCTGACTGAGCACGACGCCTTCTGGGACGAAGCCGAACTCGAGGCCCTCCGTCTGGCGACCGGCTTCACCATCCTCAGCGGCATCGAACTCTCGACCGATATGGGGCACATTCTCGCCTTCGGCCTCACGCAGGGTTCGCCGGCGCTCGCTACGGCGGCGGGCGCCTTCGCGCGCGCCCAGGCCGATGGTGGGCTGCTCTACCTCGCCCACCCCGCGCGCGATGGCCTCCTCCGCGTGAGCCACGCCACGGTCGAGTACTTCGAGTCCGTCGAAGCGCTCAACGGCTCCGATTCGCGCCTCCAGAACGTCGCCGCCAGCGGCCTCGCGCACGGCTTCCGCCTCCCCGGGATCGCCGGCTCCGACGCGCACATCCGCGAAGAAGTAGGTCGCGCCGCCACCCGCTTCAACGTCCCCGTCACGGATACCGTGTCGCTCCTTACCGCCCTCCGCGCCGGCGCCTACGAAGCCACCTACGTCGAGTGACTGGCCACTGGCCACTGGCTACCGGTTCCCTCGCTACTGGCTACTCGCCTGCAGCGGCGCGAACTCGCCGTGCAGGTCCAGGAGGAAGGCGAAGTGGTCCAGCGCGTGCCAGAGGACCTTCTCCGCCAGCCAGGCGAGATCGACGACACGGCCATCGGGCCAGGTCGCCTGGCGCGCCCATTGAGCCGGATCCATCGCCTTGAACAGCTCGTACGTCTCCGTCCGGGCGGCCATGAACCGTTCGGCCAGCGTCTCGATGCCGTCTGCGGTCGCGTATTCCCGCTCCATGTGGCCCGTGCTGTCCCAGCGTTCGAAGGCGGGCGCGTCCTCCGCCAGGGCGAGGCGGATGCGATCCTGAAAGACCCGTTCGTTCGCGAGAAGGTGGAAGACGTGCTGATGCGCGCTCCACTCTCCTTCGGTCCGCTCGTGCTGCCACGGCTGCACTAACGAGGCGGCCCAATCGACGCCCTTCACGCTGAGCTGCAGGCGGGCCATCAGCGTCGGGTCGGGAATGCGGCGTTCGGTCATTTGCGGCTCCAGGTTCAGGCTGGTTGCGGGGCCGTCTTGGGAGTCTCCCCGATACTGGCTCGCCCCCGCCAAACCATACACTGAGCGTCCATGGCAATCGATCCGACCGCCAACGGACGGCCCTCCGCGGCCCACGTGGCGCTCTTCGAAGCGCGCGCCGCTCGGATGAGCCTTCGCTCCGGTACGAGCGCAAGCTCGGCCGCGAGGTTCGTCCTGCCAGAAGCGCCGCCACCGGCGAGCGGACGCGCGAAGCCCCGTCAACGGGCCGCCAGCGCCACGAGCGGCGCCAGCACGCCGGCTCGCGCCTACCTCCCCCACACCGCGATCGAATCCAGTGGCGCGTCTGGTGACCCGGCCCGTTGGGACGCGATGCTCAATCGCCTGGGCCAGAAGTACAACGTTCCGCCCCTCTTCCTGAAGGCGGTGATGCTCTCCGAGAGCGGCGGCCGACCCGACGCGGTCGGAGACAGTGGCCACTCCGTCGGACTCTTCCAGCTGCACGACCAGGGCTACGGCGCCGGCATGGGCGATAGCCGCTTCGACCCCGAAGTGAACGCGGACCGTGGCGTGCGCGGCCTCGCCGAAGCATGGCACGCCGGCGAACGCGCCGGCTACACGGGCGAATACGCCATCCGTGCCGCCTACGACTACTCATTCAACCCCGGTGGCGGCTGGGCCTACCAGGGCGACTCCGTCGTCCGCAATTACAACGAACTTCGCGCCGATCAGGGCGTCTCCTGACACCGTCGCGCGTTCGCCTTTCTTAACACTTTCCGAGGCTACTGGGACCTTCGCCGCCCCTCCACCGGTGCTATGATCTCCGTTCCGGGCGCGCCACTCATGGCGCGGGTCGCCGGCACGGGGGGATAGCATGGTCACCGTCACCTACCAGGACCGTGAACTCGTCGTTAACGGCCTCAACCTGCACTACCAGGAGTGGGGGCCGCCGAACGCCCCCGTCATCCTCATGCTTCACGGCTTCGGCGTCTCGGGACATATGTTCGATGAGTTCGCCGACCGCCTCCAGGAGCGCTACCGCCTGATCGCCCTCGACCAGCGCGGCCACGGCGATAGCGCCTGGAGCGAGGATGGCGACTACTCCCGCGAGGCCTTCGTCAACGACATCGAGGCCTTTCGCCTGGCGATGGGCCTCAGTCGCTTCGTCCTCGTCGCCCACAGCATGGGCGGGCTCAACGCCGTCTCCTACGCGAACAAGTATCCGGAGACCGTCAGCGCTCTCGTCCTCGTCGATGTCGGCCCCGAATCGGCGAAGGAAGGGGTCGATAACATCATCCGCTTCACCCGCGGGCCCGATGAACTCGAATTCGAGGAATTCGTCGAGATGGCCCATCGCTTCAACCAGCGCCGCACAATCGAGAACATCCGCGAGCGCATGCGCCACCGCCTGAAGCAGATGCCGAGCGGCAAGTACACTTGGAAGTTCGATGCCCGCTTCCGCAAGCAGGACAACGGCCTCCGCGTTGGTAGCGAACTCTCGAACGACGAGATGTGGAAGCTCTACCGCTCCCTCCGGCCGCCCACCCTCCTCATTCGCGGGAGCGAAAGCGATGTCCTGACATCGGAGGTGGCCGATCGCTGCGTTCGCGAGATGCAGCGTGCCCGCCTCGTCGTCGTGCCGGGCGCCGGCCACAGCGTTCCCGGCGACAATCCCGATGGCTTCACGGCCGCCGTCCAGGCCTTCCTCGACGATGTCGATGCCGGCGTCTTCGAGCCCGCCGTCGAGGTCAATCTGCCACCACTCGCCGACCTCGTCACGGTCCAGCAGCGCGCCGAGCGCCGCCGTGCCGGTTCGCTCGCGCTCATCTTCTTCGGCGCCGGGGCGCTGGCCGCGCTTACCGGCGCCCTCCTCCTCGCCCGCCGCTCGAAGAAGCGCGAGGCCACGGACGACTCACTCGAAGTGAGTGACAGGCCGGCGTCGCGGCTCCATCTCCCCTCCCTCCACGTGGTAGAAGAGCTCAGCGAAGTTGGCCGCCGGGGCACCGGCCGCGCCCGTCATCTCCTCGCCGATGTGGACATCGAGCACGCCCGCGCCGCCGCCATCGCCGTTGGCGAGCGGACGAAGGCCCTTCCCGCCGCCGCCCGCGCCATAGCGCCGGTCCGCCGCCGCCGTTCCCGTAAGGCACGCGTGGCACGCCGCGCCTTCGGACTGCTCCTCCCCGGTATCGGCCGCCGCAACCGCAAGAAGAAAAGCGGCCTCAGGTTGCTTCCGTGGAGATGATCCCCGTCGATGGCGCCACGCTCGCCGCCTACGAACACGGCGCGGGCGGGCCACCGTTCGTCTTCGTCCACGGCCTCGCCTGCGATCACACCTTCTGGCAGCCCCAGTTCGAGGACCTCAGCCGCGACCACCGTTGCGTCTCGCTCGACCTTCGCGGGTGCGGCGCCTCCTCCTCCGAAGGCCTGTACGACACCACCCGCCAGGCGGACGATGTCGCGGCCGTCATCCTCGCGCTCCGTCTCGGCCCGTCGATCATCGTCGGCCACAGCCTCGGCGGCCTGGTTGCGCTGCTCCTCAACGACCGCCACCCCGAACTCGTCCTCGGCATCGTCACCGGCGATTCGCCCATCAGGAAGGCGGGATTGGGCGCCGAACGCGCCGTCGAGGCGATCCGTGGAGCCGGGAGCACCGAACCTCTCCGCGCCCTCGTCGAGGGCTTCTGGGCCGAAGCAACGCCCGAGCCCTTGAAGGAGCGCGTTCGCGAAGTCATGCTCGGCTGCCCGCCCGACGTCGCCGCCGGAATGCTCGCTGACGCCTCGGTGTTCGCCGAACGTGGCCGGGATCTGCTCAAGGCCGCCGACGCCAGGCCCTTCATGGCGATCTGGGCCGAAAAACCCCTCGGCGACCCCGCCTGGATCCGAGAGGTCATGATGTTCGCCCGCCAGGAGCCGATCGCGGGCACCGGCCACTTCTTCCAGCTCGAGCAGCCGGCGATCACGAACGCCCTCCTCCGCGCCTTCCTCGACGATGTTGAGCGCGACCCACGCGTCTCGCGGTGACCGGCCCCCGGTTGCCCCGACCATCCGGTCCGGTACCCTCAGGGCGATGACGTCAGGTGTCTCGACGCGTACGGGTGGCCGGCCGGGATCTCCGCCGGCGCTCTTCATCCTCTCCGTTGCGACACTCGCCGCCAGCCTGGTGCTCTTCACGGCCCTGGTAACGGGCGCGGCTTGCGGGAGCGGTGGGGGCGGCGATCCCTTCACCGCGATTTCCGTGGGCACGGCGACAGCGACGCCCTCCCCGGACGCGCCCACCGCGACTTCGACCGCGACGCCATCCCCGACTGCCGCGCCAACGACCCCGGCCGGCCGCGCTGAGACGCCCGCGCCGAACGGCGAGGACACATCTCCCCGGGTCGCCTGCACACTCCTTGCGCCCGTCGATCAGACCCGCCGCGTAGCCCGTGACTGCACCCTCGGTGGTGGCGGGCTGACCGCCGAGACGGCCGCGGCCTTCGAACGAATGCGCGCCGAGGCCGCGAAGGAAGGCCTGACGCTGGTCATCATCAGCGGCTACCGCGGCTTCGACTCCCAGAAGCAGATCTACGATGGCGATGTCGCCGCATTCGGCCCCAACCAGAACGTCAGCGCGAAGCCCGGCCACAGTGAGCACCAACTCGGCACGACGGTGGACATCAACGAGATCGCCGAGTCCTTCGGAGAGACGGCCGAGGGCAAGTGGCTGGCGAAGAACTCCGTGAAGTTCGGCTTCGTCATGAGCTACCCACCCGGCCGCGAAGCGCAGACTGGCTACGCCTACGAACCCTGGCACTTCCGCTACATCGGCCCCGATACGGCCGCCGCCTACCAGACGAGCGGGACAACGCTGAACCGCTTCCTCGCGGGCCGGTAGCGGGGCAGATCGGGCTCCTCGCAACTTGCGTCTTCCTTCGTGTCCTTCGTGCCTTCGTGGTTCACTCACCCGGTTCCAACGCCCGCTCTGCTACACTCGGCCGCGAATTTCCTATTCTGCGGAGGCGAAACATGACCTACGAATCCACCACGGAAGAGCTCCTCGTCGATTTCAACGAGAGCATTCTCACCATCACCCTCAACCGCCCCGACCGGATGAACGCGATCAGCGGCCCCATGCTGGGCGAACTCTCTCGCGTCCTCATGCAGGCGAACATCGACCCCGATGTCCGTTGCGTCATCATGACCGGGAACGGCCGCGGCTTCTGCGCCGGCCTCGACCTGAAGGACCAGATGGGCGGCGGTGGAGTCGGCGCCGGGCGCCGCGGCTACCAGCTCTTCGACCTCCACAACAGCCCGCCGATCGTCATCAACAGGATGGACAAACCGATGATCTGCGCCCTCAACGGCGCCGCCGCTGGCTA
>JANMTH010000641.1:0-3962 GCA_031390305.1 Thermoflexaceae bacterium | reverse complement strand
AGCGTACTCGCAGCCGATGATGCCGCCGCCGATGACGGCCAGGCTCTTGGGGATGCGGTGCATTTCCAGGATGCTGTCGGAGTCGTGCACGGATTGGCGGTCGAAGGGGATGCCCTCGGGGTGAAAGGGGTGCGAGCCGGTGGCGATGAGGATGAATTCGGCTCGCAGATCGCGCCCGCCGATGGCCACGGTGTGAGGCCCCGCGATCCGCGCTTCGCCGGTAAAGCTCGTGATCCGGTGCGATTCGAGGTTCGCGCGAATGGTCGCGGCTTCGGCGGCGGCGATCGCCTGCTGGCGTGACATCAGGCGCTGGACGGTCGCTTCGGGGTCAAGTTCGACGGCCACGCCATAGAGTTCTCGCGCCCGGTACCCGGAGAGATAGAGCGCCGACTCGCGAAGCGTCTTGCTGGGGAGCGTTCCCGTGTGAACGGCGGCGCCGCCCGGTGCGCTCTCCCGTTCGATGATCGCGACGCGCTTGCCGAAGTAGGCGGCCTGGGCCGCGCCCTTTTCGCCGGCCGGTCCAGCGCCAATCACCACGAGGTCGAAGTCGTTCTCAGCCATGACGCAAAGAATACGCAGGCGCGCCCTACCGTGCCCCGGAGTTTCGCCGGAGCGCCGTCCCGGCAAGAAGGCGGAGACGCCGCTCCACCAGGCGACGTGGAGCCCCTCTATCGGCTATTGTCCCCGGTACGCAACGGAGGGAACGAAATGACGGGACGGTTCGAAGGCCGGGTGATCGTGGTGACGGGGGCGGCGGGCGGCATCGGCAAGGCGGCCTGCATTCGCTTCGCCAGCGAGGGAGCGAGCGTTGTCGCTGTCGATCTCCCGGGCACGCCGCTCGCAGACGTGGTCGCGGCGGTCGAGGCCGCGGGGGGAAAGGGTATCGCCGTTCCAACGGACGTCACACAGGCCGTCCAGGTGAAGAATTATGTCGATTCGGCGAAGGCTGCGTACGGCCGGATCGATGGCTTCTTCAACAACGCGGGGATCGAGGGCTGGGTCGGCCCGAGTACGGAGTACCCGGAAGAGATCTTCGACAGGGTCCTGGCGGTGAATGTGAAGGGCGTGTGGCTCGGCATGAAATACGTGGTCCCCGTAATGCGCGAACAGGGCGGCGGGGCGATCGTCAACACCGCCTCCGTCGCCGGCCTCAGCGGAACGCCGATGATTATCGCCTACGGGGCGAGCAAACACGCCGTCATCGGCCTCACGAAGAGCGCGGCGATAGAGTTTGGGCCGGACCAGATCCGGGTCAACGCCGTCTGTCCCTCGCCGATCGAGACGCGGATGATGCGATCGCTGGAACGCGGCATCAATCCCGACGACCCCGAGGCGGTTCACCGTACGGCGGCCGCGAGCATCCCCCTTGGGCGATACGGCGAGCCGGAAGAGGTTGCGGCGCTGGCCGCCTTTCTCTGCAGCGACGACGCGAAGTTCATCTCGGGCGGCGTCTACACTGTGGATGGCGGGAGCCGGGCACGGTAAAACGGCCTGGCGGGGGACGTGCGATGGCTGAGCCGATCGAGATCATCCTCCTGCGCCAGTGGGCGAGCTATCTTGGCCTGCCCGTCTGGATCATGGACGCTGGCGGTTCGCTGGTCTTCTACAACGAGGCCGCCGAAGCCCTCCTCGGCCGCCGCTTCGAAGAGTCGGGCGCGATAGCGGTCGAGGACCTTGCCAGCCTCTTCTCGACGCGCAGCGAAGACGGCCAACCGCTCGCCGCCTCGGAGCTTCCGGTAAGTATCGCCCTGATGGAACGGCGACCTTCGCACAGCACCATCCTGATGCAGGGCTTCGACGGGCGGGCGCGGAAGCTGGAGATCACGGCCTTCCCCGTGACCGGCCTTGCCGGGCGAATGCTTGGCGCCGTCGCGATGTTCTGGGAGACGGCCTGATGCTCGTGCGCCTCTGGGGTACTCGCGGGTCGCTTGCGGCGCCTGGGCCGGAGACGGTGCGCTATGGCGGCAACACCTCGTGCGTGGAGATCCGCGGGCCGGAGGGGGAGTTGCTGATTCTCGACGCCGGTACGGGTATCCGGCGCCTGGGCGCCTCTTTGGCGGCGGACGACAACGAGGCCCATCTCCTGCTCACGCACCTGCACATGGACCATATCCAGGGGCGTGGCTTCTTCGCGCCGCTCTTCCGGCCGGATTTCGATATCCACATCTGGGGCCCGCCTTCGAGCAACCAGCTCTTGCGCGACCGGATCTCGCGCTACCTCTCGCCGCCGCTCTTTCCGGTCCGCCTGCGCGAACTGCCGTCACTCGTGGCGATTCACGACATCCTCGGTGGCGAAGTCCGGATCGGGAGCCTGACGATGCGGGCGGAGTTCGTCTGCCACCCTGGGCCGACGGTCGGCTACCGGATCGGCGACGGCCGCCGGTCCATCGCCTACATCCCGGACCACGAACCGGCGCTCGGCCACCGGACCGCGGGTTTCGAGCCAAGGTGGACCTCGGGGATCGACCTCGCCGAGGATTGCGACCTCCTGATTCACGACACCCAGTTCACGGCCGCCGAATACCCTGATCACGCTGGCTGGGGCCATAGCTCCATCGACCACGCGGTCGATTTCGCGGAGGCCGCACGGGCGAGGCGGCTGGTGACGTTCCATCACGACCCGGCCCACGGCGACACCGAGATCGACGAGATGCTCAAGCGCGGACGTGCCCGCGCTTCGACGGTCGAGGTGCTTCCCGGGCATGAAGGGGACGTGTTCGAGGTTTGAGGAGCGGTTGGGTCAGATCATCCATGCCAAACCTCAAGCAGCGAGCGCGGAGCGTAGGCACCGGTGGCCGATTCTCCCGGCGCCAGGTCGGGTGATACGATTGGACCGCCGGACGCGCGAGCCGCGCTGGCCGCGCGGTCTGGGAGGGGCCAATGTCTGACGACCTTCAGCCATCGTTCGCCGGGATCTACGACCCGCCGACGGCGGCCCGCTACCTGTTGGCGGGCCGGGGAGCGAGCGAGGCCTATCCCGTGGACTCGCGAACGCTGATCCGGTGGGCCAAGACAGGGCTCGCCAGTCCGAGCCTCCAAGACACGAACGGATGGGATATGGTGCTCTCCTTCGAGGACTTGATCTCCCTGCGCGTCACCGCGGCCCTCCGCTCCGCCGACGTCAGCTGGCCAACCATCCGGCGCGCCGAACGGTGGATGAGGGAGGCGACGGGGTATCCACGGCCCTTTGCCCGCGAGGAGATTTGGACGTCTGGTACGGACATCTTCTCGAAGCTTCGAGGCCAATTGATCGCCGCGAGCCGTCATGGGCAGTTGGCGATGGACACGCTCTCCGCTTGTCTCATACCCGTTTCGGGGCTGGTGTTCGAAGACCGCATTGCCCGAGCCTGGGCGCCACAGCCGTTCATAACGCTGGATCCGGTAGTGCAGTTCGGCGAGCCATGCATCACGGGCACGCGAATCCCAGCCGGTTCCATCGCCAGCATGGTAAGGGGTGGAGACACGAGGGCGCTCGTGATGCGCGCGTACGGTCTCGACGAGATTGAACTGGACGCCGCTCTCAGTTGGACGGCGAGAGTTGCAGCCTGAGGCGGATAAGCCGATATGGATCGA
This sequence comes from Thermoflexaceae bacterium, assembly GCA_031390305.1. Taxonomy (GTDB): domain Bacteria; phylum Chloroflexota; class Dehalococcoidia; order Tepidiformales; family Tepidiformaceae; genus JANMTH01. Next base: position 389 of record JANMTH010000641.1, on the reverse strand, counting down.
CAACTCACTGAGCCCGATCGACAGTGGATGCACTACGAAATACGCCCACAAGGCGTTGACCGAATTCGCATCACCGGGTTTCGGCTACCCGACTCCGCCATCAGCTGAGGTAGCGAACGGCAGCCCCCGGCGCCTACCCCAGGATGCGCTCGACGGCTCCCGAGCGGTGGTAGACCCGTGGCAGCCGCGCCTGGAGCGAGGCGAAGACGTCCCAGGGGATCGTCCCGGCGAGGTTCGCGACCTGCGCCGCCGTGATCGTATCGCCGCCCTGTGCGCCGAGGAGGACCGCTTCATCACCCGCGGCAACGCCAGGAACGCCGGTAACATCGACGAGGAACTGGTCCATACAAACGCGGCCGGCCATCGGGCAGCGTTGCCCGCCGACCAGC
>JANMTH010000206.1:0-3497 GCA_031390305.1 Thermoflexaceae bacterium | reverse complement strand
GCTTCCTCGATGGCCGAGGCTTCCTCGAAGTCGAGACGCCGATCCTTCACGAATCCGGGAGCGGCGCCGCCGCGCGCCCGTTCCTCACCCACTTCAACGCCATCGACGAGGAGCGCGTCCTTCGGATCAGTCTCGAACTGCACCTCAAGCGGCTCGTCATCGGCGGGTTCGACCGTGTCTACGAGATCGGCCGGAACTTCCGCAACGAGGGAATGAGCTTCAAGCACAACCCCGAGTTCACGATGATGGAAACGTACGAGGCGTACACCGACTACAACGGTGTCGCCGAGATGGTCGAGACGATGCTCAGCGGCGTCGCCCAGGAAGTCCTCGGCACGACGAAGATGACCTTCCGTGAGCGCGAGATCGACCTCGCCCCGCCCTGGCGACGCGTCACGATGCACGAAGCGATGCGTGAGTACGGCGGTCCCGACCTCGATACCTTCGACACCGCCGGCACGCTCAGGGACGAACTCCGCCGCCGCGGCGTCGATGCCCCGCCGACCGCGGGCTTCGGTAAGCTCGTCGATGCCGCGATGTCGCACTACATCGAACCGAACCTCGTCCAGCCTACGTTCCTGATGGACTACCCGGTTGAGCTTTCGCCGCTGGCCAAGCGAAAGCCCGGCCATCCGCGGCTGGTCGAACGCTGGGAGCTCTTCATGGCCGGGTTCGAAATGGGAAACGCCTATACCGAACTGAACGACCCCATCGACCAGCGCGCCCGCTTCGACGAGCAGACGGCCCTTCGCGCCGCCGGCGACGACGAAGCGGAGATGATCGACGAAGACTTTCTCTTCGCCCTCGAACACGGCATGCCGCCAACCGGCGGTTTCGGCATGGGCATCGACCGCTTCGTCATGCTCCTCACCGGACAGTCGTCGATCCGCGAGGTCATCCTCTTCCCGCCCCACAAGACCGTGAAAGAGTGATGGGAAACGTGTTGGAGCGCCACTTCACGGCCAGCGCCTACATCGTCCACGGCGGCCACACCCTCCTCCACTGGCACCGCAAGCTTCGCATGTGGCTCCCGCCCGGTGGCCACTGCGAGCCCAACGAGGACCCGGCCGAGGCCGCCGTGCGCGAAGCCGAGGAGGAGAGTGGGCTGGCCGTCGATGTCATCCCGCCTCCGGGCCTCCTCGTGCTCAGCGAGCCGGGCACACCAGCCGTCGTTCCGCCCCCCCTCGTGATCCTCATCCAGGACATTCGCGCCGATGGACAGCCCTTCCACCAGCACATCGACCACGTCTACTTCACGCGTCCGCGCCAGGGCCTGAACGTCGATTTCGGCGCCGCCGTTCCTGGTGGCGTTCCCCACCGCTGGTTCGCCGCGCGTGAACTCCAGGATTCGTTCTCCCTCGCCGCCCCCGATGGTACGCTCGTGCGTGTCGCCGAAGACATCCGGCTCCTTGGCATCCGCGCCATAGCCGCGGCGGAGTGAGGCACCATGCTCAGCGTTCAGTACATCCGCGAAAACACCGACCGCGTACGCCGCGACATGATTCTGCGGAACACCACCGCGCCAATCGATCGGATCCTTCAGCTCGACGAGGAGCGGCGGCGCCTCTTGGCCCAGGTCGAGCAGCTCCGGGCCGAACGGAACGCCGCCAGCAAGGCGATCGGCAAGTCCCATGACCAGGGCGAACGCGAAGCGAAGATCGCCGCGATGCGAGCTGTCGGCGACGACATAGATCGCTTCGACGCCCGCCTGAAGATCGTCGATCGCGAACTCCACGACCGCCTCTACGAAGTCCCCAACATCCTCGACCCCATAGTTCCGAAGGGTCCCGACGAACACTCCAACGTCGTCGTCGAAGAGGTCGGCGAGCGGCCAGCCCTCACCTTCTCGCCAAAGCCCCACTGGGAGCTCGGCGAGAGGCTCGACGGCATCGACTTCGAACGCGGCGTGAAGATGTCGGGGTCGCGATTCTTCGTCCTCCGCGGTCAGATCGCCCGCCTCCACCGGGCGCTCATCCAGTTCATGCTCAACGAACACGCGGCGGCCGGCTTCATCGAGCACTACCTCCCGGACATGGTCACCGAGGAGTCGCTCTTCGCCTCTGGACAGCTCCCCAAGTTCCGCGACAACCTCTACCGCGATATCGAGGAGGACCACTACCTCATCCCCACGGCCGAAGTCGCCTTCGTGAACCTCTACCGCGGCGAGATCTTGCCGCCGGGGTCCTTGCCGAAGCGGCTCGTCGCCCACACTCCCTGCTTTCGCCGCGAAAAGATGAGCGCCGGCCGCGAAACGCGCGGGATAAAGCGGCTCCACCAGTTCGAGAAAGTAGAGATGTTCGTCTACTGCGAACCGGAACAGAGCGCCGCCGAATTTGAGTTGCTTGTCGCTCGCGCCCGGCTCATTCCCGAACTTCTTGGCCTCACCTACCGCGTCGTCGAACTCTGCTCGGGCGATATCGGCTTCAACGCCAGCCGCACCTTTGACATCGAGGTCTGGTCGCCTGGCGTCGGCGAATGGCTCGAGGTCAGCTCCGCCTCGAACTGTCTCGACTTCCAGGCGCGGCGGGCGAATATCCGCTACCGGCCCGCGCCCGATGCCGCGCCACGCCATCCGCACATGCTGAACGCCTCCGGGCTCGCGCTCCCCCGCGTCGTTATCGCCGTCATGGAGAACTATCAGCTGGAGGACGGCTCCATCCAGGTCCCCGAAGTCCTCCGCCCGTACATGGGCACGGACCGCATCACCTCGCCCGGGGAGGCCTGACCCGTTGCCAGACTACCGCGAGGATATCCAACTGCCGCCCGGCCTCCGCGACGACGGCATCGAAGTGCCGTACACAGCCGCACAGCTCGCGCCGACCCTGAAGCGGCTCCGCGACGCGCTCGAGCACGATCTCGCCGCCACGCACGGCACGCCCCAGAGCCGCCTCACGGCCGCCTGGACGCGCATCGCCGAGCTTCGTCTCCCGCGCAAGGCTGTCCCGTCCCGCGTCCTCGATGAGTTGGAGGCGCTGGTGACCGCCTGGGACAGCTACACCGCCAACGGCATCGCCCGTCACGCTGCCACCCTCTCCGCCGCCGACGTGGAGACCGAACGTGAACGCATCGCCTGGATGCTCCGCCGCACCGAGGCCGCCGCCGCCCTCGGCTACACGACCGAGGTTGTACCCACGGAGTGAGCCCGGCCACCGACTACCGGCTACTGGCTACTGACTACTGGCTACCGCCTCTACTCCGCCGCCACCCACTGGTCGTACAGGCTGTGGAAGTGCCGCACCTTCCCCTCCGCGTACGCCGAGAGGTTGATGTACGGGTCGACTTTCGTCTTCATCCCGCGCTGAATCTTCGGCAGGTTGTAGGTGTCCTGGTTCAACACACGGCCAAGCGCGCCCATCTCCGGCGCGTTCGTGAAGTCCTCATCCGCCCCCAGCCAGTGAATCGGCGCGGCTGGCGGGCGCGGCTCGCCATCCGGCCAGGGAACGAGGTAGAGGATCTCCATGATGCTCATGTCCGGGTCGTCGCCGTACGGCCGGAAG
>JANMTH010000563.1:0-5578 GCA_031390305.1 Thermoflexaceae bacterium | reverse complement strand
TACATGGCCGCGCAGTTCGAAACCTACATCGCCCTCCGTACCCGCTTCCCGGCGAAAATGGTGCAGGAGCATCTGACCACGCTTCTCCTCGGGGCGCTGCTCTCGCCGCCGGCGCCGTTTGGCGCTGATCGATAGCCGGCCGGAGTGGGCCACGCCGACGCGTCGCGCTGACACGTCTTAGGCGGCGCACCACTTCGGATGTACCGGCTTAACCGCATCCATAAATTGCGCTGATATACTGCGCCGAAAGCTGGCTTCGCCGACCGCGAGGCCGTCGCCCAATTCACCGCTGCGGAGACCTTCGTGGAAGACCCAAAGATCGTTGCTGAACGGATCATCGAGAACATCTCGCGTGTCATCATCGGGAAGGAGCGCGAACTCCGTCTCGCCGTGACCGCTCTCCTTTGCGGTGGCCACATGCTTATCGAAGACGTCCCTGGGGTGGGCAAGACGATGCTCGCTCGGGCGATCGCGGTCTCCACCGGGTGCGCCTTCCGGCGCATCCAGTTCACGCCAGACCTCCTCCCCAGCGATGTCACCGGGGTCTCGATCTACAACCAGAAGGAAGGGGACTTCGAGTTCCGCCCTGGACCGATCATCGCCCAGATCGTCCTCGCCGACGAGATCAATCGGGCGACGCCGAAGACCCAATCCGCCCTCCTCGAAGCGATGGAGGAGCGCCAGGTAACGGTTGATGGCGTCACCCACAAGCTCCCGGCGCCCTTCATGGTGATGGCAACGCAGAACCCGATCGAATACGAAGGCACCTTCCCCCTGCCCGAGGCCCAGCTCGACCGCTTCCTGATCCGCATCCACCTCGGATACCCCAGCCGGACGGACGAGATCCTCGTCCTCGATGCTCAGCAAACCATCCACCCCGTGGAGACGATCAAGCAGGTGACCGACGCCAACGAGATCCTCCAGCTCCAGCGCGCCGTCAAGGAGATCTACGTCGATCCCCTGATCAAGCAGTACATCGTCGAAATGGCCAACGCCACGCGCGAGCACGAGGCGGTCTACCTCGGCGCCAGCCCTCGCGGCTCGCTCGCTCTTTTCCGGACGAGCCAGGCCCGCGCCCTCCTCGATGCCCGCGACTTCGTGACGCCGGACGACGTGAAGGAGCTCGCCCTCGTCACCCTCGGCCACCGCATCATCATGAGCCCCGGGGCCAAGGTGAAGGGGACCACGGTCGCCGATGTCATCGCCACCTGCTTGAATCGCGTGCCCGTCCCCGGCGCGCGAGCTCGCGCCTGAGGCCTACGCCATGCGGACGTTCGTACGGAATGCGCTCTCCCCCCGGCACCGCACCCTCACGCTCGTCGTCGTCCTCCTCCTGCTCTGCGCGTTCATCGCGATGGGTACCGGCTTCTGGCTGCTCTTCCGCGTCACCTACGTTCTGGCCTTCGCGATTCCCGCCGCCTGGCTGATCAGCCTGTACAACACGCGACACCTCTCCGTGACGGTTGACCGCCGCACCGACCGCGGCCAGGTAGGCCAGGAGGCGCAGGAGGTGATCGAGATCCGGAACTCGTTCTGGTTGCCCAAGCTCTGGCTCGATGTCGAGGATCCGAGCGACATGCCCGGCCATCGCTCCCGCCGGATCGTCATCGTCCCGCCTCGCCGTTCGCGCAACTGGATGGTCGAAACGCCCCTTCGCCGCCGTGGCCTGTACGACTGGGGCCCGCTCCGGGTCACCGCCGGGGACCCGTTCGGCTTCTTTCGGCGTACCCGCGAATTCGGCGGCGTCTCCCAGATCCTGGTCTACCCGCCGGTCGTCGATCTGCCTCATTTTCAGGCGCCGCCAGCGAACCTGCCCGGCGAGGGGCGCTTCCGCCGCCGTACCCACTACGTCACGCCCAACGCCTCGGGAGTCCGCGAGTATGCCCCCGGCGACGCTTTCAACCGGATCCACTGGCGCAGTACGGCCCGCACCGGCGAGCTGATGGTGAAGACGTTCGAACTCGACCCTGCCTCCGATATCTGGATCGTCCTCGACCTCGAACAGCGTGTGAACGCCGGCAGCGGCGACGAAAGTACGGAGGAGTACGGCGTCCGCGTCGCGGCCAGCGTCGCCCGCCACTATCTCGTCCAGAACCGCGCCGTTGGCTTCATCGCCTTCGGACGAGACCTGCGCGTGATCGAGCCGGAGCGCGGCCAGCAGCAGATGACACGCATCCTCGAACTCCTCGCGATGGCCCGCGCCGTCGGAGACGCCCCACTGGCGAACATCCTCCAGGAAGAGCAGCGCCGGTTCGGCCGCCACACCACCCTCATCGTCGTCACCTCGGCGACGGACGATAGCTGGTTGACGGCGATCCAGGCGCTCACCCAACGCGGCGTCCGGGCGGCCGTCGTCCTCCTCGACCCGAGCACCTTCGGGGGCGATTCATCGCCACTCCTGATGTTCGGCGAACTCACCGCCAGCGATATCCTGACCTACGTCGTCCGCGGCGGCGACGACCTCTCGCTCGTCCTCAGCCCAACCGCTACGGGGGTGCCAGTGTGGCAATAGACGTCTCGATGAAATCGCCCCAGACCACGCGAAGCATCGGCGCGGCGGCCCTCGGCGCGCCGCGGATGCTCATGAGTTGGGAAGACTGGCTCACCCTTGGCGCGGCCCTCGTCACCTTCCTCAGCGTCGCCATATCCATCCAGCAGGCGGATTGGGTGAGCGATGGGATGCCACCCGTGGTGCTGACCACCATGGCCGGCCTCGTGATCGGGATGTTCGCCGCCCGCACGCGCGTTCCTCAGGCCGTCTCCCACCCCGTGGCGGCGCTCCTCGGCATCGTCCTCGTCGTTCTCGTCGTCCAGTCGTACGCGGATGGGGCGACCGCCATCGACCGGATAGCGGACTTCCGCATCCGGATGAAGGACTGGTGGGACGTCGTCCGCGCCGGAGACATCAGCAACGACCGGCTGCCGTTCGTCACGCTCGTCCACGGCGTGACCTTTATCAGCACCTACCTCGCCGCCTACGCCATCTATCGCTGGCACAACCCGTGGATCGCGATCCTGCCCGGGGGCATCGTTCTGCTGGCCAATATCGGCCTCCAGAGTGGACAGCCGACGGGGGCGTTCATCTTCTTCCTCTTCGGGGGGATGCTCTTGATCGCCCGGCTGCACCTGCAGAAGAACCAGGCCCGCTGGAAGCGGCAGGGGATCGAATATCCCGAGTTCATCAGCGTCAGCGCCGGCCAGCTCACGCTCTTCCTTGCCGTCGGCCTCCTCTTCGCGGCCTGGCTTGTGCCCGCGGGCAACCAGGCGAACGCCGTCGAGCGCGTCTACGACGCGGTCGCCAGCCCGTTTACCGGCAACTCCAGCACGTTCGGCCGGCTCTTCCATAACGTAGATTCGCGAAAGGGCGGCCGCCTCCACAATTTCGGCAACTTCCTCGCCATCCAGGGCGATGTCAAACTCGGGCGCAAGCAGCTCTACGAAGTGAAGGCGGGAGAGCCTGGCCTCCTCCGCGGAGCGAGCTACGACGAGTACACCGGCACGGGCTGGAAGATCGGCGCCCGTGATTCCGAGAAGATCCCCGGCGGAACGCTGGCGGCATCGGAAGAGGCGGCCGACTACCAGGCTCGGAACCCGACGATCATCGAGGTGACGGTCCTCGATGCCGACAACTCCGTCCTCTCTTCCGGTACCCCGCTCGGAACCAATGTCGAGGTGCTTGCCCAATCTCCTGAGGGCTTCAAAGGAGACATCGAGCAGCTCTTCGTCCGCCGCGGCCTGAACAAGGGCGACACCTACAACTCCATCGGAAGCCAAAGCGTCGCCACGGAGGAGCAGCTGCGGGCCGCTGGCACGGCCTATCCGGCGTGGGTAAAGGACCGCTATCTCGGCCTGCCCAAGGGCCTGCCCGCGCGCGTCCGCGCCGAAACCGTGCGCGTCGCGGGGAGCGCGCCCAACGACTACGACCGGGCCAAGGCGATCGAGAGCTACCTTCGCGAGTTCCCGTACGACCTCTCCGTGCAGGCGGCGCCGGCCGGCCGCGATGTCGTCGATTTCCTCCTCTTCGACCTGAAGAAGGGGTACTTCGACTACCAGGCGACGGCCATGGCGGTCATGCTCCGCACCCTCGGCATCCCGTCGCGGGTCGCTGTCGGCTATGTGCTGGACCCGAACGAAGTCGTCGAAGGGCGCTACATCGTTCGCAAGGACGACGCCTACAGCTGGGTGGAGGTGTACTTCCCGGCGTACGGCTGGGTGGTCTTCAACCCGACGGCGGATCGGCCGGAAGGTGGCGCCGGCGGCGGCATCGGTGGCGGCGGCGCCGACCTGAGTACTCTCCTTGAAGAATCCGATCTGGCGAACCTGTTCGGCCTTGCCGACCCCGGCGCGGGGAGCACGCCGCTCGCCGACGCGCTTACGGACGCGCCCGTCGTGAAGGGCCAACTGCCCTGGACGCTGATCTGGTCGCTGGCCGGGGCTGCCGCCCTCGTGGTCGCGCTCACCGCCAGTGGCCGTCTCGCCTGGAACTGGGGCCTCGGCGGCCTCACCGGCAACCTCCGGCTCTGGGCCCAAACCCAGCGGATCGCGAACTGGGTACACCTCGGCGCTCGCTCGGCCGAGACGCCCCGCGAATGGTCACGCCGCGTTGGCCCCGCCATCGAACGCCCGGACGAGGCGACCGACCTCGCGCGGGCCTACGAAGAGACCCGCTACGGCCCGCCGGACGTCGAGCGGCTCGACCCTGTTCAGGCCGAGGGCGCGTACAAACGTCTCCGCAACAGCCTCCTCGCCCGGATCGTCCGGGCGCGCGTGCCCGCCCGGCTCAAGCGCAGGCGGTAAAGGCTGATCGCGCGCCCGGGGCGGGGTGCTTCTGGCGTCCAGCGCCCGGTTGTCTGGCGGCCGTCGAGGCGCGCAGCGCGTCAACAGCTGTCGCGCAATCCCACTCCACTGGAGCGAGAGGAGTCCACTGTGCCACGTATGCCCGATGTCCCCGTCCTTCGGCCCGCGGCGGGCCTGGCCCCGGCGGCCACGCTTACCGCGGTCGTCGCCGAAACGGCACTCGGCTTCGCCGGTGTCGCCCTCAGCGAAGCGGGTATACGGCACGCGACGCTCTTCCACCACACCCACGAGGCCTGCGAGCATGAGCTTCAGGCGAACGGCGCGGGCGAAGGGGATGATCCCCGGAGGGCGAGCGTCGTGGCCGCCCTCGCGGGCTACGCCCGGGGCGAGGGCGCGCTCCTCGATACGTTCCCCGTCGATCTCCCGCCCTGCACCGTCTTCCAGCGCAAGACCTGGCTGGCTCTGCGTTCGATCCCCTTCGGCGAGACGCGAAGCTACGGCTGGCTGGCCAACGCCATCGGCGAGCCAGGAAAGGCGCGCATCGTCGGCGCCACCAACGGGGCCAACCCGATCCCCCTCTGGCTCCCCTGCCACCGCGTCATCGGCGCCGATGGCAAGCTCGTTGGCTACGGCGGCGGCCTGGCGATGAAGCGCACGCTGCTGGAACTCGAAGGCGCCCTGCCACGTTCGATGGTTTAAGGGGGCTGGCGTGAGCGCGGAGTCACTTCGGGGGCATGAGTGGAGCGCGTGGGGCGGGGTTCGGGAGTAGGCGCCCCCTGTG
>JANMTH010000536.1:0-2681 GCA_031390305.1 Thermoflexaceae bacterium | reverse complement strand
CGCGCAGGGGCTGGCAATCGCGGGCGAACTGCTGCTGGTTGCCGATACGTATAACCACAAGGTGAAGTCGGTAACGACGGGGACCGCCCAGGTCACGACCCTGGCCGGGAGCGAACGTGGATACGGCGATGGGGCTGGCGGAGAGGCGAAGTTCGATGATCCGGGAGGTGTGGGGTACGCGGCGGGGGTGGTCTATGTGGCGGACACGAACAACCATCTGATCCGGACGGTGGAGCTGCGAACGGGGCTGGTGCGGACGCTTCCGCTGAGCAACCTTTCGGTGCTCGCGGCCGGGACAGGGGCGGTGAAGAGGGTGACGCTGGCGGCGGCGCGGGTGGCGCCGGGCGCGACGAACCTTTTGCTGACGGTGAAGGCGCCGGCTGGCCACCACCTGAACAGCCTGGCGCCCGGCCGCCTGGCGCTCCTCGCCGGGAGCGCGGCGACGCTGGAGCTGGGTGAGTCCATCGTGACCTGGTCGAGCGACGCCGGGGAGGTGACGGTGCCCGTGCCGCTAGTCGCGAAGACGGGCACGACGACGCTGACGGCGGTTGGCGATGTGTACTACTGCCGGACGGGCGAGGAAGCGCTCTGCTTCATCCAGCGAGTGGAGATCAGCCTGGAGGTGGAGGTGGCGGCGGGGGCGGATGGCGCATTGAAGGTGACGTACGAGCTGCCGGCGGGCGGGCCGTAGGGCCAGGGCGGTGTGGCGCCACCTGGCGCGTCGGCTACAGGTCCTGCCGGGGATGAACGCCCACGTCTCACCTGCGGCCGGGGCGCCAACCCGGCGAACGCCGCGCGCAGCTGATGCCGGCGCCTGTGTACCGACACCGACGTCTGGGCGGAGCCGCAGGGGCGAGTGCACGCGGTTGTATCGAGGCCGAAGCGGCTCTGCTTACACTTCCCAAGTTTCGCGAAGGTAGTGGACATCGCGCTCGACCCGGCTCTGTGGTCCGGTGAGGATCCTCCGCGGGAACCCAGGTGGGACTTCGTGGGTCGACGCCCGTTCAACGCGCCAGCCTCGCTTCTCCATCGCCAGAGCATCGCGCCGATAGTCCTTGTCGCTGCGGTAGTGTTTGTGGACTTCGACACGGGATGGCATCGACACGAAAGTGGGCCTCACCGCGGGGACGCTATCGGCGAAGATCTCTAGCGCCACCAACTTTAGCTTAGACAAGACCCGGCGGCCGCGTCCATGCCGCACGCCACTGGTCCCCACGGGGCGGGTCCCAGTGGTCATGATGGCCATGCCCTGCGCTCCGGGTTCGCGCGCTCACGGGAAGCGGTCGGGCGCTCTCGCGGAGCTTCGCATGATGTACGGTTGAGATCTCGGGCCGGCCCCGCGCGGCCGGCCAGCCCGGAAGGACAAGGCGATGGCACTCAAGTCGATCAACCCTGCCACCGAAGAGACAGAAGCGACCTTCGAGGAACACACGCCCGCTGAGGTGGAAGCTGCACTCGAGGACGGGTCGCGAGCATTTGGGCGATGGCGGAGGACGCCGATGACCGAACGTTCACGATGTATGCGGGAGGCCGCCAATTATCTGCGTGCGAACAAGATGCGGTTTGCCCGGCTGATGACAGCCGAGATGGGCAAGCCGATCCGTCAGTCGGAGGCCGAAGTTGAGAAGTGTGCCTGGTGCTGCGACTTCTATGCCGAGCACGCCGCTGGCTTCCTGCGTGACCAGGACACGCCGAGCTCGGCCAGCCAGAGCTACGTTGCCTTCGACCCGCTCGGACCAGTGCTCGCGGTTATGCCCTGGAACTTCCCTTTCTGGCAGGTGTTCCGGTTCGCCGTCCCCGCCCTTATGGCCGGCAACACCGGGTTCCTGAAGCACGCGGCCAACGTGCCGCGGTGCGCAGTCGCAATCGAAGAGGTCTTCCGGGGGGCAGGCTTCCCTCCGGGCGTTTTCCGGACGCTGCTGATTTCGAGCGGTCGGGTGGCCGAGATCATCGCGGACGAGCGCATTCAGGCGGTAACGCTGACCGGCAGCGACATTGCGGGCGCGAAGGTGGCCGAAGCGAGCGGCCGAGCGCTCAAGAAGACCGTGCTCGAACTCGGCGGCTCCGACCCGTTCATCGTGCTCGCCGATGCCGATCTCGAAGCGGCGGCGACCACCGCGGTGAACGCGCGCTACCAGAACGCGGGCCAGAGCTGCATCGCGGCGAAGCGTTTCATCGTCGTCGATGAGGTTGCGGATGAATTCACCGCCCGGTTCATCGAACTGGCACAGCGGCTGCGAGTGGGCGATCCGTCCGACCCCGAGACCGAGGTTGGGCCCCTGGCCCGGGACGACCTCCGTGAGGCCCTCGAGGACCAGGTCGCGCGGTCACTGGCGCAGGGTGCACGTGTCGTGGCGGGCGGCCACAGGCTCGAGCGGCAGGGCTACTTCTACGCCCCGACCGTCGTCAGCGATGTCTCGCCGGCGATGCCGGTATTCGGGGAGGAGACGTTCGGCCCTGTAGCGGCGATCGTGCGGGCGCGGGACCCGGAGGAGGCCATCGCGCTGGCGAACCAGTCGCGTTATGGCCTCGGCGCGGCACTCTGGACACGGGACATTGAGGTGGCCCACCGATTGGCGCGGGAGATCGAGGCAGGGTCGGTCTTCATCAACGGGATGGTGGCCTCGGACCCGCGCCTGCCCTTCGGTGGGGTGAAGCGAAGCGGATACGGTCGCGAGCTG
>JANMTH010000535.1:0-1504 GCA_031390305.1 Thermoflexaceae bacterium | reverse complement strand
ACGTGGGAAGGTTCGAGGGCTCCCGTCGTGCATGCGCTGCCCGATGAGGCGGCGACATCGGCCATATCCAACGCCAGGAGGACGCTTTCGCCTTCGACATTGCGGAAGCAGCAGCTGAAGTTGTTGGGCAGGCGCCGCGATGGATCCGCTGGGCCGGTGATCACCGTATCCGGCACGCGTTCGGGGAGTTCGAAGAGGAGACGGTCCCGCAGGGCGCGGGCGTGGGCGTTGCGGGCGCCGGTCTCGCTCCAGGCGAGCGACATCGCGGCCGCCAGGCCGGCGATCCCGGCGACGTTCTCGGTGCCGGCGCGGCGCTCCTTCTCCTGGCTGCCGCCGAGGAGCATCGGCTCCCAGGGCGTGCGGTTGCGGATGTAGAGGAGGCCGACGCCCTTCGGCCCGTAGAGCTTGTGGGCGGCGATACTGAGGAGATCGGCGCCGAGGGTGGCCGGGGTGATATCGATGCTCCCGGCCGCCTGGACGGCATCCGTGTGGACGACGACCTTCGGGTTCCTGGCCTTGGCGATCCGTGAAATCTCGGCGATCGGCTGGATCGTCCCGACTTCGTTGTTCGCCGTCATGATCGAGACGACGGTCGTTTCCGGGCCGACGGCCGCTTCGAGGGCGGCGAGGTCCACCATGCCGTCGCCATCGACCGGGAGGTAGGTCGCCGTGAAGCCTTCGCGCTCGAGCTGTTCGACGGCGTGGAGGACGGCGTGGTGCTCGACGGTCGAGGTCACGATGTGGGCGCCGCGGCCGAGTGCTCGCTGGGCGAAGGCGGCGCCGCGAATGGCAGCATTGTCGCTCTCCGTGCCGCCGCCGGTGAAGACGATCTCCTTGGGAGCGGCCTGGAGAAGGTCGGCGCACGTCTTCCGCGCCTGATCGAGGACGCGGCGGGCCTGTTGGCCTTCGAGGTAGATGCTGGATGGGTTGCCCCAGCCCTCGGTGTAGGCGGGCCACATCGCTTCAAGGACGCGACGGTCGGGTGGCGTAGTGGCGGCGTGGTCGAGATAGATGCGGGCCATGGGGCTAGCGTACGCGCTGACGGCGCCGGGTGACCATCTGCGAAACGCCTTCGCGGGAGCCGCACGGCCCTGGCGCACTCAGCCGGTGAGGTTGGCCAGCACTCCAGCGGCTCCGCCGAGAACACCCAGGCCCATGCCGGCGATGGACCGGATGCGCTGCCCCCTGGTGCCCCCTAGACCTTGCGATCCCACGACGATGCTGGCCACGGAAAACGCCACGTAGGCCCCGAGCCAGAAGACGGGGATGAGAAGCACGGACACGACGCCGAATCCCAGCGCCCGCATTGAAGCGCCGCGGGCGTTCCCCGGGACGAGGCCACCGCGGCCGACCTTGTAGGCGATCAGGCCAGCAATCGCGATGGCGGCCAGGCCGACCGCCCAACCGAGCCAGGCGTCCGCCCCCCAGTCCGGGTCGCGGAGAGCCTGGAATGAGCCCTCGAAGGTTAAGACGGCCCCCGCAACGCTAGCTCCGAAGAGGGCGG
>JANMTH010000524.1:0-6010 GCA_031390305.1 Thermoflexaceae bacterium | reverse complement strand
GGCGCAGGTTCACGCGCTCGCTTCGAACGACGACATCGACGTCAGCTCCGATCGGCGGCGTGGTGGCACGGGGCGGGCGGGTGGCTCGCAGCCGGGCCCCGGCTACTTCGACTTCCACGGTGTCTGGCCCATAGCCGGTGACGCGCCCGGGCCAGACGTTCGTGACCCCGGTCAGGCGGGCGACGCGCCTGCTCGCTGGCCGTCGAAAGACCTCCTCGCGCGCGCCGAACTGGAGTACACGGCCCGCGTCGAACACGGCGATCCGGTCGGCGAGGAGGTGGGCCTCACGCAGGTCGTGCGTCACGAAAAGGATGGTAAGCCCGAGTTCACCGCGCAGGCGAAGGAGCTCCCGGCGCATGGACGAGCGGAGCTGGTCGTCGAGCGCGCTGAACGGTTCGTCGAGAAGGAGGAGCTTCGCTTCGCGCCCGAGGGCGCGGGCGAGGGCGACGCGCTGGCGCTGTCCGCCGCTGAGCGTCCGTGGGCGGCGGTTCCCGAAGCCTTCCAGGTCCAGGATCTCCAGCAGCTCGGCGGCGCGCCTGCCGCGGTCTATCCCGGCCGGCATGCCGAAGCGAACGTTCTCCTCCACCGTCATCCGTTCGAAGAGAGCCAGCTCCTGGACCACGTACCCCACCTGGCGGCGCTGCGGCGGCAGGTCGACCCCGCGTTCAGCGTCGTAAACGAGGGTGCCATCGATCGCTATCCGGCCCGAATCCGGCCGCATCAGGCCGGCCGCGAGCTGAAGCGTGAGGCTCTTTCCCGCGCCGGAGTGCCCGTAGAGCACCACGATCTCGTGTTCAGCCACGATCTCGGCGTCGTAGCTGAACGGGCCGAGCGCACGGTTGGCGCGAAACTCCAGGGTCATAGCGAAGCCCTGCGCGAAACGAGACGGAAGAGCACGAGAACCACGAGGGCCACCGCCAAAAGGATGAGTGAGAGCGCGATCGCCCCCGGCAGGCCGAGCGATGAGCCCTCGAAGGCGCTCAGGACCGCCAGCGGCATTGTCTGTGTCTTCCCTTCAAGGTTCCCGGCGAAGATGAGCGTCGCCCCAAGTTCGCCCATCGACCGCGCCCAGCAGAGCACGATGCCGGCAAGCAGGGCGGGCCATGCCTGCGGGACCGTGATCCGGAAGAAGGTCCGGAGCCGCGACGCCCCGAGCGTATAGGCGACGCGTTCCGTGATGGCGTCCGTCGCTTCGAAGCCGCTCTTCGCGGCACGGACATAGAACGGCGCGGCCACCAGCAGCTGGGCCATGATCACGGCCGTCGTGGTGAACCCGAAGGTGAGGCCAGTCCACGCTTCGATCGGCTCCCCCAGCAGGCCGCGCCGGCCGAAGGCGGTGAGCAAGGCCACGCCAGCGACCGTCGGCGGCAGGACGATCGGCAGGTCGATCAGGGCATCGACGACGGCGTGGCCCGGGAAGCGGGCGCGAGCCAGCAGGTAGGCCACCGGCGTCCCGAAGAGCAGCGCCAGCACCACGGTGACCGCCGAAGTCCAGAGCGAAAGGGTCAGCGCCTGCCGCACCTGCGCGGTGCGGAGCAGCTCCCAGGTGCGCGGCTCATCGATGGCGCGATCGATCAGCCCGGCGAAGGGCAGGACGAAGAACAGGGCGAAGGCGCCGACCAGCACGGCCATCGTCGCGAGCGCTCCGCGATCGACCCACGAAGCGTTCCTCATCGCGGGACGCCAAAGCCGTGGCGAACGAGGATGGCTTGCCCCTCCGCTGAGACGATGAAGGCGATCCATGCGCGCGCCAGCGTGGCGTTTCCGGCATCGCTCAGGGCGGCGATCGGGTAGCTCGCGACGACGTTGAAGCGCGTGGGGATCTCGATCGTTCGTACCGCGTCTCCGGCCGCCAGGGCGTCCGTCCGGTAGACGATCCCGGCGTCGGCCTCGCCGAGGACGACCTTCGCCAGGACGGCGCGTGCGTTCGCCTCCTCGCTCCTCAGGTTCGCGAGCACCCGCTCGCCGAACTCCGGTGCGATGCCGGTGGAAGGCGCCGAACCGTTGGCCAGCACCTCGCGCGCATAGCGGCCGATGGGAACGTCTTTAGCCGCGAGGATGAGGCGGCCGCCGTTCGCCGCGAGATCTTCGAACGTGCGCACCGTTGTCCCGTCGCGCGGCGTGACGACGACCAGGTCGTTTGTGGCGAACATACGCGGCTCGTCCATCTTCCCCTTCCCGGCGACCACCTCCATCTGCGCGAGGTCGGCGGAGGCGAAGACATCGGCCGGCGCGCCCTCGTTGATCTGCGTCGCGAGCGCGGCGGAGGAGGCGAGGTTCAGCCGAACCGTGCTTCCGGGGTGGATCTGTTCGAACCGGGCGGCCGCCTCGCGGAAGGCGTCCGTGAGCGAGCTGGCGGCGAAGACGACGACCTCGCCCTTCGGGCCGCCGTCACCGGGTTCCGCCGTCTCCTCCCCACAGGCGGCAGCCGCGGCGAGGCCAGCCAGCGTCGCGACAGCGAGGACGGTAGCCCACCATCGCTTCGGGCCTGAGCGGCTGAGGGTCACGAGGCGACCATCCGTGCCGTCGCGAGTTCGGCGGCGTAGCCCCGGAGCCAGGTGAGTGTCCCCTCCGCCGCCGTGAGCTTCGAGCTGGCGACGAGGCGGGGGAAGCCCGCGCCAAGGGCCACCCGCTCCGCCAGCCGCTGGCGGTACCGTTCGCAGAGCGCGATCTGTTGGTCGACCAGCGTGCGCTCGGCGGCGGGGTCGTTGACGTGAAGGAAGTAGAGCTTCAGGAGAAAGTCGAGGCGCATCTCGCGAAGCCGTTCGACGGGCTTCTGGAGCCAGGCCTGGAGCGCCGCACTGCCCGCGCTCGTCAGCTCGTAGATCTTGCGCGGCGGGCGCAGGCCAACCCGCGTCTCTTCCCACCGCACCAAACCGCGCTCCTCCACGTTCCGGATGTAGGCGTAAACCACGCTCTGCTCGATCGGGCAGACGTCGAGGAGTTCGTCGCGATCGAAGTACCGCGCCATCTCGTAGCCGTGCATAGGCCGGATGGCGAGCAGACCAAGGACCGCGAATTCAGCCGGAAGGAGCGTGCGTTCGGTCACGGGCGGAACAGTAACTCGCGGCTGAGTAGTTTTCAAGAAAGTATTGCACGAACCGGCCGCCGCCCTCCACACTTGGAGGGCGCACTTCGCGCCGGGGACTCCGTTGATCTCCTTCCCTCTCGTCGCTCGTATCGGCTGACCCGGAGACACCTCGCCCCTGTTCGGTGTCTCCCCGGCGAGAGGGGACCCGGTTGCTATTCGTCACCAACATCGCAAAGAGCTTCGGCGCGCAGAGCGTCCTCGAAGGCGTCTCGTTCGTCCTCAATCGCGGCGAACGGATCGCGCTCATCGGCCCAAACGGCGCCGGGAAGTCGACCCTTCTTCGCTGCATCACGGGCGACGAGACGGCTGACCGCGGTTCCGTCGCCGTGGTCCCGGGCACGCGCGTCGGCTGGCTGCGCCAGGATGCCGGCTGGCCGGCCGGGGTTACCGTTGCCCAGGCGCTGGCCGGCGCCGGAGGCGGCTACGGCGCGGCCCGCCGGGAGCTGGACGCGGCCTCGGCCACGCTTGCCGCGGGTGGGGATGAGGCCGGCTCCGCCTACGCCGAGGCCAGCGCCCGCTTCGACGCCCTGGGCGGCTATGGGCGCGAGGACCGCGCGGTCGCTATCGCCGACGCCCTTGGCCTGTCCGGCGTACCGCCCGAACAGCCTGTCGCGAGCCTCAGCGGCGGCGAGCGGACGCGTCTCGGCCTCGCCTGCCTGTTGCTCGACGAACCGGACCTGCTCCTCCTCGATGAGCCGACCAACCACCTCGATATCGAAGCCTTGGGCTGGCTCGAGGCGTTCGTGCGCGACTACCCGGGCGCCGTTCTCGTCGTCTCCCACGACCGCGAATTCCTCGACCGGACGGTGCAGTCCGTCCTCTACCTGGACCCGGCCACGCGGGGCCTCCGCGAGTACCACGGCAACTACAGCGCGTTCGTTGCCCAGCGCGCCCACGAACGCGCGATTCACGAGCGAACCTGGGCGACCCAACAGGAGTACGTGGGCCGCGTTCAACAGGACATCGCGCGGTTGAAGGGCGGCGCGCTGGAGATAGAGCGCGCCACCACCCCGCGAGAGCCGGGAATCCGCAAGTTCGCGAAGCGCAAGGCGAAGCTGGCGAAAGCCCGCGAGCGCAAGCTCGAGCGCTTCCTCGAATCGGACGGGCACGTGGAGAAGCCCGCCACGGCCTGGTCCGTGAAGCTCGATTTCGGCCGCCCGCTCGAAATGGGCCGCGAGGTCTTCCGGGTGAGGGACCTCCGTTTCGCCTACCCTGGCCGCCCGGCCCTGATCGAGTCGATGGCGTTGGATATCCGGGCCGGCGACCGCACGGCCATCGTCGGCCCGAACGGGGCCGGGAAGACGACGCTCCTCCGGCTCCTGGCGGGCGAACTCCAGCCATCGAGCGGTGAACTCTGGCGCAGCCCGGCCGCTCGTGCCGGCATCCTGACGCAGGACCAGGAGACGGTCGATCCCACGTCGACGGTCCTCCACGTGGCCCTTCGCGAGCGGCCGATGTCCGAAGGCGAGGCGCGCACCTTCCTCCACCAGTTCCTGTTCGCCGGGGACGATGTTTTCCGCCCGGTCGGCTTTTGTTCGCCCGGGGAGCGGGCTCGGCTACAGCTCGCCCGGCTGGTGCTCCGGGGCTGCAACGTGCTCTTGCTCGATGAGCCGCTGAACCACCTCGACGTAGATGGGCGGGAGCACTTCGAGCGCGCCATTGGGGCGTTCGCCGGTACGGTCATCGCTGTCGCGCACGACCGCCGCTTCCTCCGCCAGTTTGCGCGGCAGGTGATCGAGGTGGGTGGCGGTCTGGTCAGCCGCTTCGAAGGCGGCTACGGCGCGTATGAGGAACGGAGGGCCTCAGATCAGAGGACCATCGGCTCGCGGCTGGTGAATTCGTAGAGCATGGCGGGGCGGTGAGCGCCCTGTTTCGCTGTTTCGCCCGTTTCGCGGACGATGGCGAGGCCGACCATCCGCCGCCGGAAGTTCCGCTTGTCCATGCCTTCGCCGAGGATCGCCTCGTAGACGCGCTGCATATCGGTCAGCGTGAAGCGCCGGGGGAGGAGGCTGTAGACGACGTTCGTGTATTCGAGCTTGTTCCGGAGCCGCTGTTCGGCGTAGGCGATAATCCGCTCGTTATCGAAGGCGAGGCCGGGAAGGCGCCGAACGGGATGCCAGGCGGGCCGCCATTCCAGCTCCGCGCGCAGCCGTGCGCGCGCGACATCGACCAGGGCGAAGTAGCTGACGACGACTTCGGAGGCGCTGTCGGGGATGTGGTCGAAGGTGAAGAGCTGTTCGAGGTAGACATCGGAGACGCCCGTCTCGTCGGCCAGCTTGCGAACGGCCGCGCCATCGAGCGATTCGCCGGGAAGGAGGAGGCCGCCGGGGAGCGCCCACTGGCCGGCGAAAGGGGCCGCCGCCCGCTCGATCAGGAGGACGGCGAGTTCGCCTTTGGCCACCGTAAAGATCACTACCACGACCGCTGCGCCCGTCACACCGCCGAGTGTAGCGGGCGCGGCGGCTGCCCGGTTAGACGCGGGGCGCAACTTCGCGCATAAAGCGTCGCAGCATCCCAAGCAGTTCATCGAGCGAGCGCGCCGGGAGCGAGAGCATCAGCTCGTCGAGGCCGGCGGCGGCGTAGGCGCGCATCTCGGCCGCCTGTTCGTCCGCCGTCCCGGAAAGGGGCCAGGCGTCGCCAGTGGGGCGTGTCCGGCCGCCGGGCATGTGGCGCAGGCAGATGGGGC
The DNA here is from genome assembly GCA_031390305.1 of Thermoflexaceae bacterium. GTDB lineage: Bacteria > Chloroflexota > Dehalococcoidia > Tepidiformales > Tepidiformaceae > JANMTH01. The sequence goes on along the minus strand of JANMTH010000524.1, from coordinate 233 downwards.
CGGGCTGGCGTCCAAACTTCTCGCACTGCGTGCGATAGGTCTGTGCCAGTGCCCCGAACTCGGCGGGCGCGAGGTTGATCGGGTGCCAGCCATCGCCGAGTTGTCGAGCTCGCTGGCGATGGCGGGCAGCGCCGATTGCATCGCAGTGTTTCCCGCCGCCGCCACCAGCATCACCATGAACAAGATAGCGACGCGGCTGCTGGGGATTGCCGGAACAGCGTTCACGGTTTTTG
>JANMTH010000471.1:0-2018 GCA_031390305.1 Thermoflexaceae bacterium | reverse complement strand
TCGCCCTGCTTCAGGTGGATGAGGTCGCCCTGGACGATGTGTTCGGCGAGGATGGCCGATTCCATACCGTCGCGGACGACCGTGACCTGCGGGGCGGTGTGCGCGACGAGTTCGCGGAGGGTGCGCTCCGCCCTCAGTTCCTGGAACGTCGAGTCCGCGAAGCCACGCTCTTCGACGTTGTAGGAGATCATGAGGAGGGCGGCGAGGACGGCGGTCGCGATCAGGAGGAGGCGGAGGATCCGGTTGAAGCGGATCTGGAGCGGTGTCTTCCGCTTCACGACTTCGCGCGCTTCGACCGCGAGCTTTACGGCGTAGGCTTCCATGCCCACCTTTTCGGCCAGGTAGTAACAATCGCCCGCTGTGCAAAAGCTGCCGGAACGCAGCTCGTCGCCGACTCCCTTGCGTACGGAATCGGATTCGCCAGTGAGGAGCGACTCATCGACTTCGCAGTTCCGCGCGGCGACGCGGCCATCGGCGACTACCTGGTCGCCCTGCTTCAGGTGGATGAGGTCGCCCTGGACGATGTGTTCGGCGAGGATGGCCGATTCCATACCGTCGCGGACGACCGTGACCTGCGGGGCGGTGAGCGCGACGAGTTCGCGGAGGGTGCGCACCGCCCTCAGTTCCTGGAAAGTTGAGACCGCGACATTGGCGGCGACGACGACGCCGACGAAGAGGCCATCGCGGAACTCACCGACAAGAAACAGAGCGAGGATGAGGCCGCCGAGGACGACGTTGAAGAACGTGAGCGTGTTGCCGCGAACGACATCGCCATCGGAGCGCTGGCGCGATGTATCGACGTTCGAGAGGCCGGATTCGGCGCGGACACGCGCTTCCGCGGTCGAAAGGCTCTGTCCTGCGAGTTCAGGAAAGGGAAGCGTCGCCTGTACCACGGGGAGAAGCGTGCCCGATAACCGCATCCCGTGAAAGGGGAGGGCTGTTTATCTGTCGTTCACACGGCGCCCTTAGAGTGAGGGCAAGCCAGTGGCGAGCGTTTCGGCCGCCACGGTTCTCCTCGAAGGGCCCGCCTGTCCCCTCCGGCGGGCCTTTCGTGTCCCTCGTGGATACTGCATTCCGCCGAGAGAGAGGCCAATCAACAGGCCGATGAACACTCCGCAGAGGAGTGAGAGATACCCGATCGTCTTCCACATAGCTACCAGCGCCTCCGGTCTTCCGCGTCGTTGTCGCGGCGGGCAATCCTACCGCGCGGCCGCTTCCACCGCATTCGCCGTCTCACCGGGTAAGATACGCGGATGGACACTTCTCTCCCTCGGACGAGCCTGTGAGGGCTGTCATGCTCGCCGCCGGCGACGGTGGCCGCCTCGGCATGCACACGGTGCGCACTCCGAAGCCGCTTGTCGCGCTGAACGGCCGCGCTATCGTCGACTACACGCTTGAGTCGCTGGCGGAGGCGGGCATCGAGGATGTCGTCGTCGTCACTGGCTACCGCGAAGAACAGGTGCGCAACGGCCTCCGGGGCGCGTCTTCGCGAGGGACTCGCCTCTCCTTCGTCACGAACAGCCGTTTCCAGGATGGCGCGTCGCTGTCGCTTCGCGCCGCTCGAGCGGCCTGCGGCGATGAGCCGTTCCTCCTGGTGATGAGCGATCACCTCCTTTCGGCCGCGCTCCTCCGGCGGTTGCTGCGCGCCGGGCGCGCGCGCGGTGAGGGCCAGTCCTTCGTCGCGGCCGATGGCGGCGCCAGAGACCAGGCCTACATCGACGAAGCGACGAAGCTCGCTATCGATGGCGAGGGCCGCGTCACCGCGATCGGCAAACAGCTCGGAACTTGGACATCGCTCGATACGGGCGCTTTCTACGTGGCGCCCGAGGCCTGGGAGGCCGTGGATTCCGTCGCCGAAGACTGCGAGCTGAGCGTCATCTTTGGCGAACTGGCCCGGCGCCGGATGCTTCGCGCGGCCGATGTCTCGGGCGCGTTCTGGTACGACGTCGATACGGCGGACGATCTGGCCGCCGCCGCGGAGTTGCTCATGGCCGCGAGCGTAGGCTAACCAGATGGCC
>JANMTH010000469.1:0-4256 GCA_031390305.1 Thermoflexaceae bacterium | reverse complement strand
CTCGCTGGCCCTTTCGGCACGAGGGCGTTGGCCGACCTCGGCGCGGACATCATCAAGGTGAGCACGGCCTCCCGTGCCGGCGGGGCGAATAGCCCGGCCCACCCCTACTACACCTCGTGGAACAGGAACAAGCGTAGCCTGATGCTCAACATGGCGTCCCCGAAGGGCGTCGAGGTCGCCCGCCGCCTGGCCGCCGTGAGCGACGCGATCACGGAGAACTTCAGCGCCGGTATCCTCCGCCGCTGGGGCATCGACCGCGCTTCCCTCAGCGCCGTCAACCCGAAGCTGACCGTCGTCTCCATGGGCGGCATGGGCCAGGACGGTCCCTGGCGCGACTTCGTCACCTTCGCCCCGACGATCCACGCCCTCGTCGGCCTCACCTACCTGACGAACCCGCCGGGCGAGCACCTCCTCGGCTACGGCTTCTCGCTGACAGACCATCTGAGTGGACTGGCGGGCGCCGTCGCCGTCCTCGAAGGGGTGGAGCACGCCCATCGAACGGGCGAGGGCCTCGATATCGACCTCTCGCAGTACGAACTTGGCCTCGGGATCATGGCTCCGGCCCTGATCGACCACTTCGCGAACGGCGTGAACCCGGAGCCAACCGGGAATCGCCACCCGTTCGCCGCCTGGGCGCCCCACGGCATCTACCCTTCCGCTGGCGAAGACCGCTGGGTCGCCATCGCCGTCCGTGGCGATAGCGAGTGGGCGGCGCTCTGCGGCGCGATGGCCCGGCCCGAGCTGGCCTCCGACCCGCGCTTCGCCAGCCACGCGGCCCGCGTCCGCGAAGAGGACGCGCTGGACGCCACCATCGTCGATTGGACACGGGGAAAGGACCGCTACGAAGTGATGGCGGCCTGCCAGGCCGTGGGCGTCGCGGCGGGAGCCGTTCAGACCGCCGAGGACCTGATGGAGCGGGACGAGACGCTCGCGGCGCGCGAGTTCTTCGGCATGGCCGAGGCCTCCGGCGAAACTCCGGGCCATCCTGTGGACCGCTTCCCGGCGCTCTTCGATGGCGTGCGCCCCTCCCACTACGAGGCCGCTCACCAGCTCGGCGCCGATACCTTCGATGTCCTCACCGGCGTCCTCGGTATGAGCGACGGCGAGGTCGCCGAGCTGATGGCCGAAGGGGTGCTCTCCTGAGCCCCGCCGGACGCGGACGGATCGCTCTGCTACCCTTTCCCGGCGCCGGGGAGGGAAGTCCGTGACGTTGCGTCTCTATTCCACGCTGGGCCGGGAGGTCCGCGAGTTTCATACGGTCGTCCCGGGAGAAGCCCGAATTTACGTCTGCGGCGTCACGCCGTACTACGTCACCCACCTCGGCCACGCCTTCTCCTACGTCCAGTTCGATACCCTCCGCCGCTACCTTTTGGCCAGCGGCTACAACGTCCGCTACGTCCAGAACGTGACCGACATCGATGACGACATGATTCGGGTCTCACGCGAACAGGGCCGGCCGATCCCGGAGATCCGCGACGAAAACGACGCCCAGTTCCGCAAAGACCTCGACGCCCTGAACGTCCTCCGGCCGGACGCCTACCCCTTCGCCACGGACCACATCCCCGAGATCATCGAGGCGACCGCGCGGCTCATCGACGAGGGCCACGCCTACGCGGTCGATGGCGATGTCTTCTTCGAAGCGACCACCTTCGGTCCCTACGGCGACCTCAAGGCGGTCTCGCTCGAAGGCCTGGGCGAGCTCGACAACCCGGAATCGAAGCGTGCCTACAAGAAGCGCGGCAAGCTCGATTTCCTCCTCTGGCAACAGGTGGACCCCGGCGACCCCTGGTGGGACAGCCCCTGGGGGCCTGGCAGGCCCGGCTGGAGCATCGAGTGCACGGCCATGTCGGTCGCCCACCTTGGCCCACAGATCGACATCCACGGCGGCGGCTCCGACCTCGTCTACCCGCATCACACCAACGAGATCGCCCAGGCCGAGTGTTTCACCGGCCAGTCGCCCTTCGCGGGCTTCTGGATGCACAACGGCATGCTCCAATCCGATGGCCAGAAGATGGCGAAATCCAAGCCCGAAACGCTGGTCTTCGCCCGCCATCTCATGGAGCGCGTTGAGCCGGACCATCTTCGCCTCTACCTCCTCGGCCATCGCTACCGGGACGACGTGAACTTCCACGACGCGGACCTGGCGGCGATCGGGGAGCGGTACGGGCGGTTGAAGGCGGCCGCCTCGGCCGGTGCCGCGAGGCCCCCCGCCAACCCCGTCTGGCAGGCCTTCGCCGCCGCCATGGACGACGACCTGGACACCGGCGCGGCCCTTCGCCTGCTCGATGAAGCGGCGGTCCGCGTCCTCGCCGGCAGCGCGGCCGATGACGACCAGAGCGCCCTCACGGAAGCGCTCAGGACGCTCGGCTTCGCCTTCGCCGGCGCTAGCGGGCCGGCTACCGGGGACCGCTAGGCGAAGTCAATCCGGCGGGCAGGGCAACAGGCGGCGCCGTGATATCCGGTGGAGGTAGATCGGCGTTGAAATGATACAGAACGCCCGGGACCACTTTGACTCGCGGGCCGCCATACCGATCTACCAGCAGAGACGCCTTTTGGTCGGTCAGGTCGGAAACCTTGATGAGGAGGCGGTTGCTGATCGGATCAACCCCTGCTTGCGTGATGAGGATTCCGTCGCTTCGAAGGTCATCCATGTCCGCTCCGACCCGGGCTTGCCACAGTTCAAGCTCCGCCTGCGTATACTCTGCCTCCCGCACCACGAAGATGCGGTCGGGAGCGGCGTATCGATCGAAAATTGCCTGGAAGTCATCGAGGTTGCCGGTAGCGCGGATGACCAGAACGACGTCGTCATCAATGTAGATGCCCGCGAAGTTGGGATGCTCGGAAACCTCGACGTGGAACGACTCGGGTAGTTGGCCGATCGCCTTCATCCTCGGGATATAGGTGCGTGGGTAGGGATTTACGCCTGACGCCGCGATTTCCAGCTCGAGTCCCCCCTTCCCCTCGGCGATTGCCAGCTCGAGGGGCGACATCGGTTGACCGGTTGCTCGTTCGGGTAGCGGAATCCAGATGGCCGGCTCAAGAGGCGACCCGTCCGGGGCCGACATCGCGTGCGGAGGCGACATCCCCGCTCGCTCGCCGTCCTGGGCGATCGCACCTTCGTACGAGCCTTGCGTGAAAACGAGTGTCGATGCGACGACGACGCCGATCGCTGCGACCGCTAACGCCAGTGTCGTGATTCTCGGCCTGGTCACGTCAACCCTCCGGCAACTCGGCCCACAACGTCGAGTTCGTAGCCATCCAACACAAGGATACGCCGATTGTCCACGCTGGGGCAGAGGGTGCCTACGCGCCCAGCGCGATCGCGCCCTCGGCCGCGAGCGCCGCGATCCGCTCGTCGCTGAAGCCAGCCGCCCGTAGCACCGTGACCGTGTCGGCGCCGAGTTCCGGCGCGGGCGCGCCAACCTGCCCCGGTGTCTCGCTCAGCTGGATGTGCAGCCCGACGACCTTCTGTCGGCCGAAGCGCGGATGGTCCTGCTCGACGATGTACTCGTTCGCCAGCACCTGCTCGTCCTTCGCGACCTCCTGGTAGCCCTGGACGATCGCCGCCGGATGGTCAGCTTCTTGCAGTCGTTCGAGCCAGTACGCCGCCGGTTGGCCTCGAAACGCAGCCTCGATCAACGGCTCGAGGACGTCGCGGTTGCTGTAGCGCCCCCAGCCCCGCGCGAATCGTTCGTCGTGCTCCAGCTCAGGCAGTCCAAGCGCTTTCACCATCCGCGGCCAGAACTTCTGGTCGATGCCGACGATCATCACCCAGCGGCCGTCGGCACATTCGTAATGGCCGACACTCGCGGAAGCGCGGAAGGTGCGCGGCCGCTCTGCGCCGATATGCATCGAGTGTTGAAGCTCCGGCGCCTGCAGGGCGAGCTGGCTGCCGAGGAGCGAGACCTCGACCTTCTGGCCGAGGCCCGTCCGTTCCCGCGCGAAGAGCGCCGTCACGATCCCGAAGGCGAGGTTCATCGCCCCCGTCTGGTCGGCGATGCCGGGCACGGGGATCTCGGGGCGCGTCCCCGGCCCTCCGCCCGCCTGCCGCGCGAAGCCGCTGGCCGCCTGGGCTATCTGGTCGAACGATGGATGGCTCGCCAACGGCCCCTTCGTGCCCCAACCGGTCGCCTGGCCGTAGATGATCCGCAGGTTGCGGGCGCGGAACGCTTCGTACCCCAGGCCCCAGCGCTCCATCGTGCCCGGCCGAAAGTTCTCGACGACGACGTCACACGTCGCCCCCAGTTCCAGGGCGG
>JANMTH010000447.1:0-2957 GCA_031390305.1 Thermoflexaceae bacterium | reverse complement strand
CCTCGGCGACGACACCGTCAACTCCGGCGCGGGCAACGACAAGGTCCGCGCCGGAGGCGGCAAGAACCCCGTCACGGCCGGGCCTGGAAACGACGAGATCCGCACCGGATCCGGCGACGACACGATCGATGGTGGGATCGGCACGGACAGCTGCGGGCCCGGCCTCGGGACGAACGTCGTCACGAGCTGCGAGGTCGCGATCGCAGCCGACACCGAGGACTCCGACTGAGCCGTGTTGGGTGGGCCGTGGAGACACGGCCCACTCAACCGCTCAGGCGGCGAACCCGTCGTCCGGAGTTTCGTAGGCGGCCAGCTGTGCCCGCAGCCGCCGGATTCGCCGGAGCCGTTCGCTCGAAAGCACCGGGCCAGAGTCGTAGAGGAAGACCGGACCCTCGCAGCGCAGGCAGTGGATTCCGGCGTTCGCGTCGGCTCCCTGAGCCGGCCCGCCCGGGGCCGTGAAGCCGGCCATCGTTAGCGGACTACCACTCGCCCCAACCCAGGTCCCGCTGACGTAGCCGCAGTGCAGGCACTTGACCTCGCCCTTGACCATCATGACGTTCCCCGCCTCCCTCGCCACGAGTATCCGCGCGCGGCGACAGGCAGATAGTGGGTGGAACCCCAAAGCCGGGCCGTGGAAAGCCCAAGTCACGCACGGCCCACCACCCGGCCTGCCTGTAGCGATCTACGGCGGCACGGGCGCTTCTCTGCGGGGCCTGACGGGTTGGCTTGTTAGCGGGCCACGCCATCGATCCGGAACTTCACCTGGCCACGCGGCGTGATCACGGCGACTTCATCGCCAGCGCGCCGGCCCAGGAGCTGCTTCCCCACCGGGGACTCTACCGAGATCTTGCGGTCGCTGGCGTTCGCCTCACGGGCGCTCACCAGCTGGTAGTGGAACTGCGTGTCCTCGTCCATCTTCGTAACGCTCACGGTCGATCCGACGGCGGCGCGGCCATCGTCCAGCGAGTCCGCTACGAAGGCACGGCGAAGTGACTCCTCGACCTTCTTGAAGCGCTGCTCGGCGAACGCCAAGGCTTCGCGGGCGGCGTGATAGGGCGCGTTCTCACGAAGGTCACCGTCGGAACGGGCGATCTCGATCGCCTTCACGAGTTCGGCCTTCTGCGCTTCGAGCTCGACCTGTTCCTTCTGGAGGATCGCGATCCCTTCGGCCGTCATTTCAACCGGAGACTCATCGCGGCGGGTCGCCACGGAGCCAGCGGGACGGCCGGGCATCTTCCTCGCCCGAACGTTGATCCCGTAGTTGCCCGTCGTGTAGTCGCGTTTCTTCAGGAACACGAACCAGGCCTTCAACGCCGCCACTCTATCGGGCGCGTTCGGGTCCGAGGCCTTTATCTGGGCCTCCGAGTACGATTCCACACGAGCCCCCGAAAGGTCGCGTGCGAGGTGCGTGCCACCAGCGGCCTCGACGTATTTGCGAACGTAGGCTTCCTGGAAGCGGCGTTGTTCGGGTTTAAGCGTTTCGAGGTACTCGCTCAGTGCCTCGGCCAGCGTGATGTCGGCGCGCGACGGGTGATCAACGGTCATACCCTTAGAGTATCATCATTAGCCCCGACATGCCCACAGAAACTTCACGGAACATCGCATGGGAAGCGCTCCCCGCCCTCTTTCCGGATCTCCCCGGCCCCGAACGCTGGCTGCCCCTTCTCCAGGCCCACGCCGCCCTGCTCGAGGCGGCGCGAGTCCGTGTCCGCGTTACCGCCGTCCCACCCGCCGAGGCGGTTCGCCGTCACTACGCCGAATCCCTCGAAATGCTCCGGATCATGCGCGCCGCGGGCGCCGAGGGGCCGCTCGGCGATGTCGGTTCGGGCGGCGGATTTCCCGGGCTCGTGATCGCCATCGCCGAACCCCGGCTCGAAGTCCACCTCATCGAGCCGCTCCAGAAGCGCGCCGCTCTCCTCCGCGAAGTCGCCGCCGAACTCGCGCTCGCCAACGTCACCGTCCACGCCCTCCGCGGCGAGGAGGCTGGGCGCGGCCCGCTGCGTGGACGGTGTGGCGTGGCGACGGCCCGCGCCGTCGCCGAACTGCGCGTCCTCCTCGAATACACGGCGCCGCTCGTTCGCGATGGCGGTATCGTCGCCCTTGCCAAGGGCAGCGCCCTGCCGGCGGAGATAGAGAGCGCCGCGACGGCCCTCGCCGCGCTCGGCTGTTCCTCCGGCGAAGTTGTCGCCATGCGCCCCGAAGCCGGCGACCTTCAGCTCTTCCTCGCGCGGCGCCACGGCCCCCCGCCCGCGAACTACCCCCGGCGGCCCGGCATTCCCGAACGGAAACCGTTGTAAGAGGTTAAACGCTTATGCCCTTTAGCATTCGCGAGTGACCGTGGTATAGTCCCACGAGCAGTGGGGCAACCGCGCGACAGTCTGAACGCCATGGAGATCGCGCAAATCGGCCCCGCGGGGAGACCAGCATGGATATCAACGCCATTCTCAACCGGGTCATGCGCCTCGCGCGCCTCGACACCACCGTCTTCGACGAAGTCCGGGACGACGAACGGGAGCTTATCCCCGCCGTCGTCATCGTCGCCATCAGCTCCCTCCTCGCCGGAGTCGGCGCCTGGCTCTGGCTGCTCTTCGTCAAGCCGGCGGGCGTGGATCTGGATTTCGGGAACGTCCTCCTGAAGATCATGCTGATCGGCACCATCTTCGCCGCCGTCCTCTGGGGCGTCTGGGTGGCCATCACCTACGTCATCCTCGTCCAGGTCTACAAAGAGCAGACCGACCTGATGTCGCTGATGCGGACCATGGGCTATGCCGCCTTCCCCTTCAGCCTCAGCCTCCTGATGTTCATTCCGGGCCTGAGCTTCGGCATCGCCCTCGCCGCCATCGTCCTCTGGTTCGTGATGAGCACCTACGCCGTCCAGGCCGCATCCAACGCTTCATCCGACCGTGTCATCATGGCGAACGCGATCGGCTTCATCGTCTTCGCCGTCTTCATGGCCC
>JANMTH010000433.1:0-4870 GCA_031390305.1 Thermoflexaceae bacterium | reverse complement strand
GCGAAGGCGTTGAGGTTCTCGGCCTGCCAGTCGCGGTAGGGCCCCCAATCGCCGAAGGGCCGGAGCGACGTGTACACGAGGCGCGGGTTCGCGGCGCCAAGGCGGTCGTAGTCGAGACCGGCGGTCGCCAGGCGGGCCGGGTGCTGGTCGGTGAGGACGACATCGGCGCGGGTGGCGAGGGCGGTGATCGCTTCCAGGTCGCTCTCGCGATCCAGGGAGACGGCGAGGCTGCGCTTTCCCATGCCAAGATGGAGCCATTGGGGGCTCTCCTCGCTGCCGGGCGGGGGCGCGCCCGGGACGGCTCTCGCCTGGCGGATGCGGGAGCCGGCCGGTGGTTCGACCTTCACAACGGTTGCCCCGAAACCTGCGAGAAGCCGCCCGCAATAGCCGGTAGCGACGCCGTCGCCGAGTTCAAGGACGAGAAGGCCTGTGAGTGGAGGTGTCATGGTAGCCAGCGGATTGTGGGCGGGCGGGTGAAGCGGCGCAAGCGCAATGCTGGCTGCCGTCCGGCGAAGGGAATCGCCGGGAACGCCAGCACTCAGCACCCAGCACTCGGGACTCCGGCCTCAGGCCGTGGCGTTGGCTTCGGCGGGCTGGCCGGAGCTCTCCTCGCCCCGTTCGCGGGCGATGCGGAGACGCCTGACGCGGCGGCCGGACATGCTGAGGACGCGAAGCGAGAGCCCGCCGACGCGGACTTCGTCGCCAACGGTTGGAAGGCGGCCGAGCTGGTTCATGAGGAATCCGCCGACCGTATCGAAGTCCTCGGAGTCGATTTCGAAGCCGAAGAGTTCGCGCAGGATGTCGGTGGGGACGCCGCCATCGACCACCGCCTCGTCCTCGGAGATGACTTCGGTACGTGGCGCGGTGACGTCGTATTCGTCTTCGATCTCGCCGACGATCTCTTCGAGGAGGTCCTCAATGGTGACGAGGCCGGCCGTGCCGCCGTACTCATCGACGACGATGGCGAGGTGGGTGCGGGTGCCCTTCATCTCGGTGAGGAGCTGGTCGAGACGCTTCGATTCAGGGATGAAGGTCGGTTCGCGCTTGAGTTCGGAGAGGTGGCGGGCGGCGCCCCCGTTGTAGAGGGCGCGGAGGAGGTCCTTCGCGTAGATCACGCCGACGATGTCGTCGATGTTCTCTTTGAAGACGGGAACGCGGCTGAAGCCGCGCTCGTTAACGAGGCGGGCGACGGCTTCGATGCCGTCTTCGACATCGGCGGCGACGATATCGATGCGCGGGATCATGATCTCGCGGGCGCTCTTGCCTTCGAGGGCGATGACGCCCCGGATCATCCGGCGTTCCTGCTCTTCGACCCCACCCGCCGCCTCTTCGCGTTCGACGAGGGCGAGGATGTCGGTGTTGGTATCGCGGTTGACGGCGCGGAGGGAGCGGGCGATCAGGCGTGAGGGCAGGCCGAGGAAGAAGGCGGGCACGGAGAAGGTGGAACTGACGAGCCGGATAGCGCGGCTGAGGCGGAGCGCCGCCCATTCCGGCTGGCGGGCAACGATCAGTCCGACCGTCATCTCGACGAGGGCGACGGCGCCGGCGCCGATGGCGCCGAAGCCGATGGCGCCAGTCGCCGGACTGAAGGACCGCGCCCCGAGGTAGGCCATGAGCGTGACGATCGCGGCGGCGGCGGTGACGCGGGCGACGGTGAGGGGGCCGAGAAAGACCTGGGGCTGGCGAACGTCGCCGGCGATCCGCCGGGCCTGGAGCTGGCCCTGGGCGGCGAGCGCCTGGATGCGGACGTCGTTCGCCCGCTCGAGCGCCGTCTCCGAGGCCGAGGAGACGGCGAGGAGGGCGACGGCGGAGACCGTGCCAACGATGGCGAGGATGTCTCCCACGTCCATCATTCGGGCCGGTAGCGGATAATCCGGGCGGGGACGCCGACGGCGACGGCGTTCGGCGGGAGGTCCTCCCGGAGGACGGCGCCCGCTCCCGTCTGGGAGTTGGCGCCCATCTCCACGGGGGCAACGAGCATCGTGTCGCAACCGACGAAGGCGCCTTCGCCGATAATCGTCTGGTGCTTGTTCACACCGTCGTAGTTGTTCGTGATGACGCCGGCGGCGATGTTCGCGCGGTCGCCGACGAGGGCATCGCCGAGGTAGCTGAAATGGTGCATCTTCACGGCGCGGCCGAGGTGTGAGCGATTGACCTCGGCGTAGTTGCCGAGGGCACACTGATCGCCGATCACGGAGTTCCCGCGGACGTGGCAGAACGGACCGATGGAGACATCCGCGCCGATCGTCGAATCTTCGACCACGGACGGACCGATCGTGGTGCGCGCGCCGACGGTGGCGTTCCTGAGGATGGCGTTCGGCCCGATGACGGCGCCGGTGGCGATGACGCTCACTCCCTGGATATGGGTGTTGGGGAGCACCGTCACGTCCTCGGCGAGTGCGGCTGTGGCGTCGATGTAGGTGGTGGCAGGGTCGATGATCGTGACGCCGTTGACCATGTGGGTGTTGAGGATGCGCTGGCGCATGAGCCGCTCGGCCTCGGCGAGGCCGATGCGGTCGTCGAAGCCCATCAGCTCTTCGACGGGGCCGGCGGAAGTGACGGCGGGGGTGCCTTCGCTGAAGGCCATGGCGGGGAGGTCGGTGAGGTAGAACTCGCCGTTGTCGCTGGGCGTGACGCGGTCGATATGGGCCCAGAGCCATGGGCCATCGAAGAGATACTGGCCGGCGTTCCGCTCAGCCGTGCCGGCCGATTCGTGCGAGCCTTCGCGGATGCCAGTCACGGCGCCGGCGCGGAGGCGTTCGACGCGGCCGAAACGGCCCGAATCGGGGACGATGCAGGTGGCCATCGCGACCGGTGAAGTGCCCCGCGCGGCCTGGACGGCGCAAAGCGTCTCGCTGCTGATCAGCGGCGAATCGCCGTTCAGGACCATGACTTCGGCGCTGCCGGCGGCGAAGTCGCGGCAGAGCTTCACGGCGTGTCCGGTGCCGAGCTGGTCGAGCTGTTCGACGAAGGTGACGCCGGGTGCGCCGAGGGCGGCGCGAACTTCGGCCGCGCCGTAACCGACGACGACGATGATCCGTTCAGGTTCGAGTGCTCGGGCGGCATCGAGGACATAGGCGGCCATCGGCCGCCCGCAGACGGGATGGAGGACCTTGGGCAGCGCGGACTTCATGCGTGTGCCCTTGCCTGCCGCCAGGATGATGACCGCCAGCCCGCCGCTCATGGGGTCACGTCCTTCCCCGCTCGGGCAGGCCGAGGCGAGGCAGCGCCGAATGGCGATGGAATGGCGAACCCTGTGCGCGAACTGGGAGGTTCCTTATCGCTACGCATAACGGACGCGGATGAGGCGTCCACGGTTGATCATCGGGAGGGCGTGGCGCGCCTGTCAAGGTGGTTCGGCCCGTCAGCCGCGCCTCGAGGCGGCAACGCGCCGAAAACGGACCTACGGCGCTGTTGCGCTGCCCTGCTCATCCCCTCGCCAGGGCTGCCTCAATCTGATCCAGGTGGGCCAATTCGTGGGCAAGTTGATGGCGGACGTATGGCTCCAACGGGATGGCTCCAAGCACCTCATGCCGCCCGGTCCGAGCCCAGGCCACATCGGGGAGCCGCCCCAACATGCGCACCAGGCCGCGGCGGTTGGCGCTGAACTCCAGGATCATCTCGTCGGCGTCGAGCGACATGTCCACGCGATTCTGCACCCAGGCGTTCTCGTCGTAGTTGGGGAGCAACGGGTTATCGTCGAAGGCGATCCAGCGAAAGCGGATTCCGTAGACCAGCGCGGCGTCCCGCAGGTGGCAGAGCGTCTCGAACGGCGACCACTGGCCCGGAGCGGCGCCGTCCCATAGGGAGAGACCGATGGCGGATGCCAGCGCCGAGAGCTTCACGGGGATCGCCGCGAGTCCTTCGAGCACCTGCTCGCGGGCCAGGTTGCCTCGGAGTTCGTAGAGTGATTGCGTTGGCTCGGGCATGTCCCAGCGTAGTCACCGTCCTCGTGCTCGCGCAAGGCATAGAGGAGCGAGAGGCGTCCCCACCGCCGCGCCCCTCCGCTTCTGTAGCCGTTCAGTCCCGTTCGAGGGGCCCGGTGGCCGTTCACGCCAACGCTTGCCGGGGCCAATCTGCCCCGGGCGTCGCCGAGAGGAGTGAGCAGATGCGTTCGAGAGGGCTCCTGGGAGCGTTGGTGGCCGCATCTGCGGGAGTGATCGTCTATGTTCGGTGGCTGCGGCCTTACCAGATGCACTGGGGCGCCACGCCGGGCGAGATCGAGCGTTCCTTGCCCGGAGATGAGATCTTCCCGGCGCCCACGTGGAACGCGACCCGTGCGGTCACCGTCGCGGCCACGCCGGAGGAGATCTGGCCCTGGCTCCTCCAGATCGGCTGGGGGAGGGCTGGCTGGTACGGGTACGACTGGGCGGACAACGGCTTTCGCCATAGCTCCTGGGAGATCCTCGGGGAGCATCAACACATCGCGCTGGGAAAGGCGTTCCCAATGAGTCCGTTCAGCGAGGTCCGCTGCTACGCTTTCGAGCCGAATCGCTGGATGCTCTGGCGAACAGGCGACTCGGCTGGGACCTGGCTCTGGTACCTCGACCCGATCGACGGCACCCGCACGCGGCTCATCACCCGCATGCGCGACCGCTACCATTGGCGGGACCCGATCGCGCTTGCTCAGCAACTCGCGGTGGATCTCTTTGACATCTTCTTCATGCGCAAGTGTTTGCTGGGCATCAAGGCGCGCGCGGAGCGGTATGCCCGCCGTGCTCAGTCCCGGCGTGCTGGCGAACACGCCGCTCCTGACGCGGTGATGAGTGACCTTCCTCGACAGCGGTAACCGGGCGTCCGTAGCATTCGTTCTACCATCATGCCGACACCCCCACGTACCTCTGACGAAATCCGCGAGGCGTTTCTCCGC
>JANMTH010000417.1:0-1670 GCA_031390305.1 Thermoflexaceae bacterium | reverse complement strand
AAACGCGTCGACGACCCCGCCGCGACGATCACCGCATCTACCTGCATCGCGCGAAGGTACCAGCCGTGCCACGGTGTGAGAAGGGAACGATCAGCCTTCGAGCGGCAAGAAGAGGTCGCCAACCGTGACGCTGAACCCGGGGAGGACCTCGCCGCCGGTCAGCGCGTCCTCCGGCCCGAGCCGCGCCGTCACGCCGTTTGGCTGGAAGACGATGATGTGGCGCGTCAACGGGAAGGCAACCCAGACCATCAGGACGCCGGCCCGGAGATAGTCATCCACCTTCGCGTCCATCTCCTCCGCATCGTCGCCCGGCGAAACCACCTCAACCACCAGGTCCGGAGCGACCTTCAGATGCCCATGTCCGGGCCGGGGCCCGCGCTCCTTCCGGTAGAAGCCGCCATCGGCGAAGCGGAGCTTGTCCGGCTTCCAGGGGAAGATCTGGAGTCCGCAGTCCGCCTGGAAGCCCCAACCGATGCCCGTACGCTGGAGTTCGTTGCCCAGCGCCCCGTTGATTTCGAAGGCGGTGTAGCTGGAGACGACGCTCGCGTTACGTTGCTTTAGCGCACCGTCAATCAGCGCCTCGTAGCGGCCGAGGTCCGGCAGTCCCAGGAGGTCGTCTGGAGTCAGTATCCCCGTAGAGGTGGCAACGGCGGTCATTCCATGGAACAGTGTACAGGAACGGCCGCCGCCCCGGCCCAAGGACGTAGCGCTGTGACCATCTCGATCGACGCCCTCTTCGCCCGCGTTTCCAAGCCCGCCCGGTACACCGGCGGCGAATGGAACAGCATCACCAAGGACTGGCGCGAAGTGAACGTTCGCTTCGCCCTCTGCTTCCCCGACGCCTACGACATCGGAATGTCGAACATGGGCATCGGCATCCTCTACGACATCCTGAACCGCATTCCGGATGTCGCGGCCGAACGCTGCTACGCCCCCTGGGAGGATATGGAGGCCGAGATCCGGCGCGAAGAAGTTCCCCTTTGGAGCCTGGAGAACCGTCAACCGCTCCACAGCTTCGATATCGTCGGCTTCACCCTCCAGTACGAACTGACCTACACCAACCTCCTGAACATGCTCGACCTCGGCGGCATCCCCGTCTGGGCGAAGGACCGCACGGTCGACCACCCCATCGTCATCGCCGGCGGTAGCGGCGGCTTCAACCCGGAACCGCTCGCCCCCTTCATCGACGCCTTCGTCATCGGCGAGGGCGAAGACGCCGTCGTCGAGCTAGCGGACCGCATGCGCGAATGGAAGCGCGCCGGCACCCGCCGTCCGGAGCGGCTTCGCGACCTGCTTGCGATGCCCGGAATCTACGTGCCTTCGTTCTACGAAGCGCGCTACGATGCCGACGGCCATTTCGCCGCCCTCGAACCAACGGTCAGCGACGCGCCAGCGGCAATCCACCGCCGGATCGTCGAGACGCTCCCGCCGGCCCTCGTGAAGCCGATCGTCCCCTTCCTCCAGACCGTCCACGACCGCGCCGCCGTCGAGATCCAGCGCGGCTGCACCCAGGGCTGCCGCTTCTGCCAGGCGGGGATGATCTACCGGCCGACCCGCGAACGGAGCCCCGAAGAAGTCGTCGAGGCTGCCCGCCAGCTCATGCAGAACACCGGCTACGACGAACTCTCCCTCCTCTCTCTCAGCACCACCGACCACAGCCAGATCGTGCC
>JANMTH010000381.1:0-1663 GCA_031390305.1 Thermoflexaceae bacterium | reverse complement strand
CGGGCGGACGGCCATCGGCCGAATCGTCGATGGCACGATCCACCCGGCCGAAACGGTCACCCGGTGGACGCACGAAGGCGAGACGGCGAACTTCCGGATAGCCCAGGTATTCGGGTTCCAGGGCCTGGGCCGGATGGAGCTGACGGAGGCGCGGGCCGGCGATGTGGTGGCGCTCACGGGCATCCCAGACATCCTCATCGGCGAGACGATTTCGAGCCCCTCGGCGAGTTCCCAGCTGCCACCGATCACGATCGAAGAGCCAGCGATGAAGATGACGTTCCGCGTGAACGACTCTCCGTTCGCCGGGCGCGAGGGCCAGTATGTGACCAGCCGCCAGCTCCGCGAACGGCTCTACCGCGAAGTCGAGACGAACGTGGCGCTGCGCGTAGAGGACGGCGAATCGGCCGACGCGTTCGTCGTCAGTGGCCGCGGCGAACTGCACCTCGCGATCCTCGTCGAGACGATGCGGCGCGAAGGCTTCGAATTCGCGGTGACGCGGCCCGAGGTGATCCTCCGGCGGGGCGAAAGCGGCATCGAAGAGCCGTTCGAGAAGCTCTTCGTGGAAGCGCCAGAATCGGCGACGGGGTTCCTGATCGAGACGCTTTCCGGGCGCAAGGCGCAGATGACGGGGATGCACACGGACCACGATGGCGATGTCCGGATCGAGTTCGATATCCCCACGCGTGGGCTCATCGGCTTCCGCGACACGTTCATCAGCGGTACGGGCGGCGAAGGGATCATGAACACGGAGTACCTGGGCTACCGGCCATGGGCCGGGGAGATCGCGCGCAACCGCCAGGGAGCGCTGACGGCGGCGGAATCGGGCACGGCCCTGAGCCACGGGATCGCGAATGCGCAGGAGCGGGGAACGCTCTTCATCGAGCCAGGGGTCGAAGTCTACGCGGGGATGGTCGTCGGCCTGCACGCGAAGGAGAACGACCTCCAGGTGAACGTCTGCCGGGCGAAGAAGCTGACGAACATCCGCAGCTCGACGAGTGACATCTCGATCAAGCTGACCCCAGCCCAGCCGCCAAGCCTGGAACGGAGCCTCTCGCTGATTGGGCCGGACGAGCTTGTGGAAGTGACGCCGAAGAACATCCGGCTGCGCAAGAGCAACCTCGACCCGGTTTCGCGGGAACGGGCGCAGAAGCGCGAACGGATGATGGCGGACGGTTAGCTGAGCGAAATCGACAGTCAATCGCCGGACCGGCAGCCTTTGCGAGACTACCGGCACGGCGATACATGTGGTGTTCGCGTCACCGGGGGGGCCTGACTAGCGAATCGTCCCGGGGCTGTGCACGCGTGTTCAGCGGCAAGCGGTACCGGCGACGACCAGCGTGTCCCCGTGGGCGAGGTGGGCGGCCACGGCGTTGCCACTCACGTTGATCAAGACGGTGGGGTTCGTGAGGCTGCCAGTCTTGTGGCAGACATCGACTTTCGGATCAGGAGCGGCCAGTGCCGCACCGATCGTGGATGCGGCAAGCGCCGCGGAGAAAAGGAACGCGAAGATCTTGGTTCGCTTCATGACTAAACCTCCTCAGATGTTGGGCGGGGCGGCTCAGTGAACGGGCCGCCGTTCGGCATCAACGCGGGGAGCGATCTTACGATCATTCTCGCCGACATCGGACGCCATCGAGCAATGCGGCGCGACGTCCGAAAAACC
>JANMTH010000371.1:0-3075 GCA_031390305.1 Thermoflexaceae bacterium | reverse complement strand
TCGTAGAGGCCGAGGTTCGGGCCGGCGAGGGCCCCGTCGCGGCTGATATCCGTCACCATCACACGCGCCACCCCGGCCGCGGCCATCGCCCGGGCCAGGTCGAGGAGATCGACGCCGCTGCCTTCGAGCCAGCCGTTCGTCATCACTTCGCCGTCGCGACAGTCGATCGAGACGACGATCCGTTCGCCGAACGCTTCGACGCACGCCCGCACGAGGGCAGGGTCGGCGACCGCCGCGCTCCCGATCTGGATGCGGGCGACGCCGGCATCGGTCCACATTCGCGCAGTCTCCATCGTCCGCACGCCGCCCGATACCTCGACCGGGATGCGCACGGCCTGGCAGATGCGGAGGACCAACTCCGTGTTCACCGGGCGCTTCTCCCTGGCGCCATCGAGGTCGACGACGTGAAGCCGCGGGGCGCCGAGCGCCTCCCACTTCCGGGCCATCTCCACCGGGTCGCCATAGACGGTCTCCTGGCCGTAATCGCCCTGGAAGAGGCGGACGCATTGGCCGCCGCGAATGTCGATCGCCGGCACGACCTCCAGTTTCGATCTTCGACCGGGGATTACTGAATCGGTGCTCATGCGAGGGCGGATTGGGGAAGCGAGGCGAAGGCCTCGCCGCGGGCCCACGCCAGGAAGTTGCGGTAGATGAGCAACCCGCGCTCGCCGCTCTTCTCCGGATGGAACTGCGTCGCGACAACGTTGTCGCGCGCCACCACGCTCGGAAAGGCAACGCCGTACTCCGTTACGCCGAGGGCGATAGATGGGTCCACGGGCGCGGGGTAGAAGCTGTGGACGAAGTAGAACGCACTCCCCGAGGGGATCTCGCGGGTGATGGGGTGGTCCCGTACCCATTCGACAGTGTTCCAGCCCATGTGCGGCACCTTGCGGCCATCGCCGGGCTCGAAGAGCTTGACCGAGCCCTCGAAGACACCGAGGCACTCCTGGCCATCGCCCTCCTCCGACCAATCGAAGAGCGCCTGGAGCCCCATGCAGACCCCGAGGAAGGGTCGGCCGCTCGCGATGTACTCCTTGATCGGCGCGACCAGGCCCCGTTCCCGGAGCTTCAACATCGTATCAGCGGCGGCGCCGACGCCGGGGAGGATGAGGACCTCGGCGCGGTCGATCGCCGAGGGGTCAGCGGTCACGATCGGGTCACCATCGACGTGCGCGATGGCGCGGGCGACGCTGCGCAGGTTGCCAGCGTCGTAGTCGATGATGACAGCGGGGAGCATGGGGAGAGTGTAGCAGGGGCGTGCGCGAAGGGACGGGGAGGGCGATCCGCGGGTCAGATGGTCATCCGTGCTGCGATGGCCGGCTGACGTAACAGACGCGGTTCGCGATGCTGTTCTCGTCGAAGTAGAGGCCGACGGTCACACGCGATGATAGGCAGCCGACGCGCGAACGTCGTAGTCGGCGTCCTGCTCGTCGAGC
The DNA here is from genome assembly GCA_031390305.1 of Thermoflexaceae bacterium. Lineage (GTDB taxonomy): Bacteria > Chloroflexota > Dehalococcoidia > Tepidiformales > Tepidiformaceae > JANMTH01. The sequence goes on along the minus strand of JANMTH010000371.1, from coordinate 1,639 downwards.
CAGGCGTCGATCGTCGCCCGGTTCTCGTAGTAGCAGGCAAGACCGGCGTGGATTTGCGCCATAGAGAGGGCGCCCGCGAAGACCTCGTCGTGCATCTCGCGCGCGGATAGCCCGTCATCGACGAGGGTGGCGAACCGTGCGACCGAGACACCTGTGCCTGACGGAGTGTTCGTTCCGGGGAACCCTGCGCTCATCGAGAAGTCGCAGATTGACGCGTTCCTTTGGCAATAGCAGCTCGGGGTTCAGCCGACGACGAACTCCCCGAGCGTCAGCCGCCAGCGTCTGTGCCCCCCTCGAACACTCGTTCTACATCTGCTACGCTGGCTCTCCTGGCTGCGGTTGGCGGCCCTCAACCCTAACCCGCAGTCGGCAATCCGCAATCTGAAATTGCCCATGCCTCTCGACCACATCCTCGTCCGCGGCGCCCGCGAGCATAACCTCAAGAACATCGATGTCCGCATCCCGCGGGACAAGTTAGTCGTCATAACGGGCCTCTCCGGCTCGGGCAAGTCGTCCCTCGCCTTCGATACGATCTACGCGGAGGGGCAGCGCCGCTACGTCGAATCGCTGTCGGCGTACGCGCGCCAGTTCCTCGGGCTGATGGAGAAGCCGGACGTCGACCACATCGACGGCCTTTCGCCGGCGATCTCGATCGACCAGAAGTCGACCTCGAACAATCCGCGCTCGACCGTCGGGACGGTGACCGAGATCTACGACTACATGCGGCTGCTCTGGGCACGGGTGGGCACGCCCCACTGCCCAAAGTGCGGCCGGCCGATTCAGAAGCAGACGGTCCAGCAGATCGTCGATACGACGCTCGCCTATCCCGCCGGGTCCCGCCTGCTCCTCCTCGCCCCCGTCGCGCGCGCGAAGAAGGGGGAGCACCAGGGGATCCTCGATTAGGCGCGCCGCGCTGGCTTCGTTCGCGTGCGCATGAACGGCGAGGTCTACGACCTGGACGAGGCCCCGGCCCTGGACAAGAAGAAGCGCCACGACATCGACATCGTCGTCGACCGCCTCGTCGTCCCTGAGCCGGGCACGGACGCGACGGCGACCAGCCGGATCGCGGATTCGGTCGAGACGGCCCTGAAGGTGGGCCAGGGGGTGATGCACGTCGCCGTGATGGTCCGTGCCGGAGAGAAGGCCGACCCCGAACGGATCTTCTCTGAGCACTTCTCTTGCCCCTACGACGGCTCTTCGATCGGCGAGATCGAGCCTCGCACGTTCAGCTTCAACAGCCCGCACGGCGCCTGCCCGAAGTGCACCGGCCTCGGCGTCGAGATGCAAGTCGATCCGCAGCTCGTCATCCCGGATCGTTCGAAGTCGATTGCCGATGGCGCTGTCGAGCCCTGGTCGAAGTCGGCGAGTGTCGCCGGCTGGTACATGCGGATGCTCGAAGGATGCGCCGAGTATATGGGCTTCACGCCCGCGACACCCGTTCGTGAGCTGACCGAGGAGCAGGCGAACGCCATCCTCTACGGCACGGGCGATAAGGTGTTGCCACTGCGCTTCACCAACCAGTACGGGCGCACGCAGGTCTATGACTCGAAGTTCGAAGGGGTCGTGAACAACCTCGAACGGCGATACAAGGAGACCGACTCGGACTACGTTCGCACGGAGATCGAGAAGTACATGGCCT
>JANMTH010000779.1:0-2137 GCA_031390305.1 Thermoflexaceae bacterium | reverse complement strand
TGAGACGGTGCGGATGCGCCACGACGCCCATTACGTCGAGGCGCTGACCAGTTCGGCCGGCGCCCCCATCGGGCGCATCGTGCCGATCGACCAAATCGACCCGAACCCGAACCAGCCCCGGCAGGTCATGGGAGACCTGTCGGAGCTGATGGCATCGATTGCCGAGAAGGGGATCATTGAGCCGATCATCGTGCGCCAGCGCGCCAGGCGGTTCCAGATCATCGCTGGCGAGCGGCGCTACCAGGCCGCTGTGCAGGTCGGCCTGCGGGAAATCCCCGTCGTCATCCGCGAAGTGGACGACAACGAGATCATCGAGATTGCGCTGATTGAGAACATCCAGCGAAAGGACCTCACAGCGTTCGAGGAAGCGGAAGCGCTCCAGGCGCTTGCCGAGAGTTGCGGCTACACGCACGAAGACATGGCGCGGCGGCTGGGGAAGTCGCGAACGTCGATTACCGAGTCATTGACCTTGAACAATATGCCCGACGAGGTGAAAAACCTTTGTCGGCTGGCCGACATTCACTCCAAGTCGTTGCTTTTGCAGATAGTTAGGCAAGGCGACCCCCAGAGAATGGTCGCCCTCATCGAAAAGATGTCCCGTGACGGCGGCGCGACCCGCGAAGCCGTCAGGAAAGAGACCGCCAAGCCCAAGGCTGGGCGGCCGAAAGCCTACGTCTTCAGCTACAAGGCACCCACGAAGGCGTTCCAGCTGCAGCTGCGCTTCACCAAGTCGCGTGTCGATCGCGAGGAAGTCATCTCCGCCCTCCAGGAAATCATTAAAGAACTACGAAGCCAGTAGTCCGGCCTTGGAGCTGGATGGGTCCTGCAGAAAAACTTGCTAGGAAACTCAGGCTTGGGAACTGGGCTCTGGACACTGGGCTACCCCGGATACCCAGCCATTAGTTAACATAACACTCATTATCAGACCCTACGGAAAACCCCAGTCAAACTGGGCTGTGCATGGTTTGCGGACCCCGGATACGGCCGGCGCCCTAAATCGCCCGGAGCTTTGATCCATAAAGACTTGCCTCCTTAAGCCTTGAGCCCGAAGTCTCGAGCCTGATAAGGTGACGGGCAGTTCCCGATGCTGCGCACCCTCGACCGCTACGTCATCCGCGAAGTCCTGCCGCCGTTCTTCCTGTCGCTCGTCATCTTCACCTTCCTCCTTGAGATCCCGCCGATCATGAAGGAGCTCGAGATGCTCGTCGCCAAGGGGGTGTCGTGGCAGGTCGCTGGCCGGATGCTCCTGACCCTGATCCCGCAGGGCCTGGGCCTCACCATCCCGATGGCGCTCCTGACGGGCCTCCTCATCGGTCTCGGCCGGCTGTCGGCCGATCGGGAAGCCGTCGCCCTCCTCGCCTGCGGGGTGAGCCCCTATCGGCTGCTTCGGCCGGTGATGGCGCTGTCGCTCGTCGCCACGGCCGCGACCGGCTACGTGATGCTCAAGGCGATCCCGGACGCCAACCAGGCCTTCCGGGAACTCACCTTCGACGTCATCTCCAAGCGGGTCGAGAGCGACATCCAGCCCAGGGTCTTCTTCGAGGACTTTCCCGGATGGGTCCTGTACGCGCGGGACGAGCCGGACGCAGGCGGCGGATGGAAGGACGTCCTGGTCGCGAACACCAGCCGCCCGGAGGCCACCGACATCTTCCTGGCGTCGCGCGGGCGCCTGGTCCTCAGCCGCGAAGAGCGGCGCGTCGATCTCGTCCTGACGAACGGCACGAAGTACTCGAGCTCGGCGCCGGGGAAGACTGAAATCTACCGGTTCGAAAAGGACCTGACGATGGGGCTGAACCCCGACATGGTGTTTCAGCGGATGGCCCTGCCGAGGGGCGTGACGGAGAAGACCATCGCCGAGCTCCGAGAGGACGCCGACACCAAGCTGCGCGGCGGCCTCTCCCCTCATCCCGAGATTTACAACATCCAGCAGAAGTTCTCGATCCCGGCGGCGTGTCTCGTCTTCGGGGTGATCGGCCTGGCGCTCGGGCTGACGGTCGCGCGCGACGGCAAGCTGGGGGGGTTCGTCATCGGCCTCGCGGTCATCTTCGGCTACTACTACGTCATGCTGCTCGCCGAGTCGCAGACGAAGGGGCACTACCGCGCGATCGAGGAAGCGCACAGGCTCGGGTCGGCGAGC
>JANMTH010000327.1:0-2364 GCA_031390305.1 Thermoflexaceae bacterium | reverse complement strand
GGTGAAGGCCGAACTCGGCGATGTGCTCTGGGAGGAACTCCCCGGCAAGAACGCGAGCTACATCACGACCGAACGGAAGATCAGCCCAGCCGATCGCACAGGATGGCCCGCCTTGAACGAGTGGTTCGCTACGACGCTCGAACGATGGGACAGCTTCTTTCGGCCGGTCGCGCAGAGCCTCCATATCCCTGACTCCGATGGGATACAGGATGGCGATTCTGACGGCGGCGAGTGAGGGCCCTTACGCGCGATAGCGCCTTCGAACGGATGCCGGGCCTCCAGGTCATCTGGTAGCTAGCGGAGCCGCTCTCTGACGCGGTCGAGGATGGCGTGGCCGACGGCGTACTTGGACATCAGGGGCATCTCTTCGAAGCGGCCATCGGCGTGGAAGAAGGTGACCTGGTTGGTATCGGCGCCAAAGCCGCTGCCCGCCTTCGTGACGTCGTTGGCGACGATGAAGTCGAGGCGCTTGCGGGCGAGCTTCTGGACGGCGTGCTCGGCCAGCTTTTCGGTCTCAGCGGCGAAGCCGACGCGGACGCCGCCGCCTTCGAGGGTGCCGATGACGTCCGGCGTCTTCACCAGCTCGACGACCATTGAGTCGGCGCCGGGCGACTTTTTGATCTTCTGATTCGCGACGGCGGCGGGGCGAAAGTCGGCGGGGGCGGCGGCCATGACGATCGCGTCGCAGCCCGGCGCGAGCCGCTGGAGGGCCGCCAGGAGGTCGTCGACCGTCGTCACGCCGACGCGGGCGACACCGAAGGGCGTATCGAGGGCGACGGGCCCGGTGACCAGGGTGACGATGGCGCCGCGGTCGCGGGCGGCCTCGGCGATTGCGAAGCCCATCTTGCCGCTCGAACGATTGCCGATGAAGCGGACAGGGTCGAGGGCTTCCTGGGTGCCTCCGGCGGTGACGACGATATGGCGGCCGGAGAGGTCGCCGGAACGCTGGCCGAGGAGAGCGCGGACCGCACCGATGACTTCGGGGGTCTCGGCGAGGCGGCCGGCGCCGTGCCTGCCGCTGGCCAGGCGCCCGGCATTGGGGCCGATGAAGGTGACCCCGCGGGCACGGAGGGTTTCGACGTTCGCGCGTGTGGCGGGGTGCTCCCACATCTGGTTATCCATGGCCGGAGCGACGAGGAGGGGTGCGGATGCCGCCAGGGCGGTGAGCGTGACCATGTCGGGCGTCTGCCCGTGGGCCAGGTTGGCGATGCAATCGGCGGTCGCGGGCGAGATGACGACGGCGTCGGCGCGGCGGGCGATCTCGACGTGGGCTTCAGCTTCGAGGGCGGAGAACATATCGACGACGACCGGGCGGCCGGTGAGCGACTGGAAGGTGAGCGGCGTGACGAACCGGGTCGCGGCCGGGGTCATGACGACCTCGACGGTCGCGCCGGCCCGGCGGAGCTTGCTCGCGAGGTCGGCCGACTTGAAGGCAGAGATGGAGCCGGTGACGCCGAGGACGATGTGGCGCCCGGAAAGTGGGAGCTGGTCAGTCATGCCTTTCGCCAGCGACCCGTCCGCTCCGGTAGTCCTCCATGTTCAACTCGTAGATCAGCTTCAGGCCGCTAAGGGTGAGGTCCTGATCGACGAAATCGATGCAATCGGTCTCGGCGGCGAACTGCTTGGCCCAACCGCCGGTGCCGACCACCTTGACGTCGCCTTCCAGCTCGTTGCGGAATCGCTGGACAAGACCCTCGACGAGGCCGACGTAGCCGAAGAGGATGCCGGACTGCATGGCGTGGATCGTGTTCTTGCCGATGGCGACGGGCGGGCGTTCGAGTTGGACGCGATAAAGCATGGCGGCGCGGCTGAAGAGGGCTTCGCTGGCGATGCCGATGCCGGGGGCGATTGCGCCGCCGAGGTATTCGCCCTGGGCGTTGACGGCGTCGAAGACGGTGGCTGTGCCGAAATCGACGACGATGACGGGCGCGCCGTACTGCTTGATCGCGGCGACGGCATCGACGATGCGGTCGGCGCCAAGCTGTTTGGGGTTGTCGTAGAGGATGCGGACGCCGGTGCGAAGGCCGTGCCCGACGATCATCGGTTCGAGGTCGAAGTACTTGCGGCAGACCTGTTCGAAGGTGGGGATGAGTGGGGGGACATCGCAGCCGATGATGCAGGCGTGGATGTCTTCGGGCCGGAGGCGGCGGGTGAAGAGGAGGGTCATCAAGAGGACGCCGTATTCGTCCGGCATCTTTTCGGCTTCGACGCCGATCCGCCAGGTGGAATGAAGGATTTCGCCATCAAACAGGCCGACGTGAATGGAGGTGTTGCCGATATCCAGGGCGAGCAGCATGCCAAGACCTCTGCGTGGGGCCCATTCCGGGTCCCCGTGCGGCGGAAAGCGTACACCACCGGCAAGGC
>JANMTH010000322.1:0-2372 GCA_031390305.1 Thermoflexaceae bacterium | reverse complement strand
CGGATGAACACGGAAGACTGGAGCCGGGAGATCCCCGTAGCGCTGAAGTTCGGGGTGGCGGAAGGCACGGATTGCCAGCCCGAAGAGCTCTTCGCGGCCGCCGAGCAAGAGGTGCGAACGCGGCGTGCGGGGCGCTACATCCCGCCGCCGGTGTACTTCGCTGAAGAGACGGAAGGGCCGTCGGTCGCCTGAGCGGCCGTCAGGCAGGGAGCGGAGCATCCCAGGGGAGCGTGCTACGCCCGGGCTGTAGGAGCGGCTTGACCACGCCATCGGCGAGGACGGCCATCAGGTCGTAGCCAGAATAGAGCGTCGGATCCATGCCGCGGAGCGCCCAGGTGAGCTTCTCCTCATCGGCGTAGGTGGCCGTGCCGAGGACGACGAGGGCGTGCGCGTCCGCCGGCTGTTGAACGGCGGGCGAGGCTTCGCGCAGGAGTTTCCGGAGATTGCGGCGAAGGGCGGCGCTCTGCTCGTCGTTATCCGGGCGGGGCGAGCCGAAGACGGTGGAACCGCCCTCTTCCAACGGCGTCACGGTCCAGGAGTCTTCGGCGCCAATGGTCTGTGACTCATCGGCCTCGGGCTGGCCAGCGGCGAGGACGATACGCTCGATCAGCGCCTCCCGCTCTTCGGGCGGGAATGGCAGGCGAAAGAGCTCGGAGGCGTTGAGCTGGAAGCTGCCGGGGACGCGGTTCGTGAACTGTGCCCATTGCGAGCTGAGCCCGCCGAGGACGGTGAGGACGGAACCCTTCGTGCTCGTCCGGCGGAGAAAGAGACGGACGATGCGGAGCATCTCCTTGCGGCCGTCGGGCAGCTGGCGGGCCTCTTCGACGGCGAGCGCGAGTTCGCTCAGCCCTGGTTCACCAGCGGGGAGGGGCGCGCCGCGCGGCACCCAGAGCCCCAACGAGAAGCCCTGGGCATCGAGACGGCGCTCGACGGCGGCGCGGGCAGCCTCCCAGCGGAGGTCCGCATCCGGGGCGAGGGTGTTGACGATGCTGACCGTGAGCTTCCAGCGCCGGGCGACGGTGAGCGTGGCGACCATCGTTCCCTCCGCGTGCTCACAGGCTTCGACAGCGACGCTGCGGGCGTAGTGCGCGCCAAACCACTGCCGGAAGAGCTGGAGGGCCGCATCCGCCGGGTCAGATGGGTAGGTTCGCGCCACCGTTGTCAGGCGTCGAGGCGGACGCGCGGCGGCGCCACCGAGGCGATGACGACGGAAGGGTCGGGGAGGAGTTCGACATTCGGCACGGGGAGGATATCGGCGACCGTGACGGTGATATCGAAACTCACGAGCTTGCCCGCATCGACGTAGATCGCCTCGGGGATCGCGAGCGGCAGGCAGCGGATGTGGATGGTATCCAGCGCCTGGAAGAGGACGCCGGCCAGGTCATGGACGGCCGGGGCCGTACCGGTGAGGACGAGCGGCACGGTGGCGTTAATTGGCCGGGTAACATCGACCTGGTAGAAATCGATGTGGGTCGGTTCGCCGGTGCCGCCCTTGCGCATCATCCCGCGGATGACGACGGGCCTGGGGCTCGCTTCGCCTTCGATGCTGAGGTCGAAGAGGTGGCGGACGTTGGAACCTTTGATGGTGCGCCCGAATTCGCGGGCATCGAGTTCGAGCGAGAGGGAATCGAGGCCCTTGCCGAAGACGTTGGCGGGGAGAATCCCCTGGCGGCGCAAGAGGGCCACCTTCTTGCCGACAACGAGGCGCGGCCTGGCCGCGATAACGACGCGATCTGCCATGGGTAATCTCCTCCTGGCGCGCACGCCCTGTACGTGGCGCAACGAATCTATGCTACCTGAGGGCGTGGCACGGTCAACGTGGATGGGGGAAACGCCGGGCGGGTGAATCGCCAAGGGGCCAAGAGCGCCAAGGTCCGCCAAGGGCGGGTGGAGGGGTGGGGTCGCTGCGCGAAAAAGGTGCAGTGGTGGTGCGGTGAGCGCGTCTGGTGGGTGTGGTGGCGTGCGTTTGGGGCTGAGACTCGTTTGCCGGGCGGGTGAATCGCCGGGCGGGGTGAATCGCCAAGAAGCCAAGAGCGCCAGGGCGGGGTGCGAGGGCGGGTGGAGACGGGGAGTGAGGCATGTTGGGGGGCGACGCTACCAGTTGGGCCACGGATAGCGGAGAATGGGATGACACGCAGGCGGCGCGCTTATGCGGCCGCGGGCAGCACCCCTTCACACTCAGACAGCGAGGCGGACGATGGTGGACCCGGTGACCAAGGCTGGCCTGACGTTCGCGACGAAGTACGCCCTTAAACGGAAGTTGCCGCCGGCGATTGGCGAACTGCCTGCGGTGAGTTCACTCGGATGCAGATGCCACCGGTTGCAGTTGCCCTCTTGATGCACGGGCCATTGTCGCTTCTACTCAGAGGATG
>JANMTH010000304.1:0-2389 GCA_031390305.1 Thermoflexaceae bacterium | reverse complement strand
CCAGCGATGCTGAAGGTGACGGGAGAGTTGGCGGACGGCACGAGCCTCTTCTGGTGCGGCCCGAACTACATCGAGCAGACAGTCGTCCCGGCGATTACCGAGGCGGCGAGCGCGGCCGGACGCCCGGCCCCGCGCATCCTCAGCGGCATGCCCATCGCCATCACTTCGAATGAACAATCCGCGCGGGAGTCCTGCGCAAAGGTCTGGCAGGTGTACGGCCAGATCTACTCGTACAAGCAGGTGATCGCGGCCGAGGGCTCCGGCAACTCCGTGGCAGACCTGGCGATCGTAGGCGACGAAACCTACGTTCGCCGCCACCTGAAGCGTCTCTCCGAGATCGGTGTCACCGACTTCAACGGGGCGATTCTCCCCGTGCCAGAAGACCCGGACTCGCCCGCTCGAACCTACGACGTGCTACGTGCCCTTGCACAGTCGGGCCTGTAAGCCAGGAGGAAGACCGTCATGCGCGCCGCCGTCGCCGAAACTCCCGGGGCCCCGCTCGCGATCCGCGAGGTGGCCGAGCCGACGCCAGGACCAGGCGAGATCGTCCTCAATGTCAGGGCGTGTGGCCTCTGCTACACCGACCTTCGTGTCATCGACGCCCTCGGTGGTGCGGCAATGCCACTCATCCCCGGTCATGAGGCTGTCGGTGTGGTCGCCGCGATCGGTGGCGGAGTGGCCGCTATCCGCGTGGGTGACCGCGTGGGCGCCCACGCGCTGTTCACCTGCGGCGACTGCGTCTACTGCCGGGGGGGCGAAGAGGAGGCCTGCGTCCAGGGCTTTACAAGGCTGGCCGGCCTCGCCTTCGATGGCGGGTACGCGGAATACCTGCGGATGCCGGCAGACCATGCGATAGCGTTGCCGGACGCCCTTTCCTTCGAGGACTCGGCGCCGTTCTTCTGTGCAGGCCTCACGAGTTACGCCGGCCTCAAGAACGGTAACCTTCAGCCCGGCCAACGCGTCGCCATCGTCGGGATCGGCGGACTTGGCCACCTGGCCATTCCGATCGCCCGGGCGATGGGGGCCGAGGTTTACGCGGTTAGCTCAAGCCCGGATAAGTCAGCGCTGGCGGTGGAGCTCGGAGCGGTCTTCGCCGGCGATGCCCCCTCTGTCGCGGCGGAACTGGCGAAGCGCGGCGGAGCGCACGTGGTGCTGCAGACCGCGAATTCGCTAACACCGCTGGCGCAGCTCCTGCCGGGCATGGCGAAACAGGGCACGATCGTCCTCGCGGCGGCGGATGGCGAGCTTCTTCCTATCCCACCTGCGTTCTTCACGGCTCTTCAGCTCCGGGTCGTCGGGAGCTTCTACGGGTCTCGGCAGGATGTCCGGGACGTGCTCACCCTCGCGGCTGAACACGGCATTCGACCGATCATCGAACGGTATTCGTTCGACGAGTTGAACGACGCGCACGACCGCATGCGGGCGAACCTTGTGCGGTTTCGCGCAGTCCTGGTGACATAGGCAGCCCTCCAGCCCTTCGAAAAATCGGATGGTGGGGTGCCAGCAGAACACAACCCTGAGGAGGGACCATTGATCATTATCGCTGGCACCGTCGAAATCGACCCGGAGAAGCGGGAGGCGGCGCTCGGCGCGGGCCGCGAACTGGAGGCGGCCACCCGCCGCCAGCCTGGCTGTCTTGACTACGTCTGGACGGTCGACGGGCTTTCCGAATCGACGATGTATGTCTATGAACGGTGGGAGAACGAAGAGGCGCTCGCCGCCCACTTCAAAGGCCCCAACTACAACGGCATGCGGGCCGTCCTCGGGTCGTACGGCCTGCGCGGCGCGAACGTCGCCAAGTACCGCATCGACCTCACGGAGCCCGTGTACGACGCGACCGGGACTCCGCGACCGGACTTCTTCACGGCGGGGGAACCGGTGTGAGGCAATCCGCCGTGGCCGAGATAATCTACCGGACCCTTGGCCGGGACGAGATCGAGCGTCTCAACGAGATCGATCGCGCCGAGGTCATCGACCACGTATACCGCCTGAGAGGTGGCCAGCTCGTCCTGGAGGCAGAGCACCATGAGCTGGCGGGTTGGCCCCCAGGCAAGCTTCCGGAAAACAAGCGGCGGATCGACGAATGTCTCGGCCGGGACGGTAGCGCCTTCGGCGCGTTCAACGGGGACGAGCTGGTCGGTATCGCGGTCCTCGACGGCAGGCGGATAGGTCGGGCCCACGACATGGTGGACCTGTACTTCCTGCACGTCTCAGCCGGTTACCGGGACCGGGGTATTGGCCGCAGGCTGGTCGAGCTCGTCAAGGCGCGCGCGCTGGAGGTGGGCGTCCGGCGGCTTTATGTGTCCGCGACCCCGAGCGACCACACCATTCGCTTTTACCTGAGTGTCGGCTTCGCGGTCGCGTCTCAGGTGGACCCAGAGCTGTTCGA
>JANMTH010000225.1:0-6908 GCA_031390305.1 Thermoflexaceae bacterium | reverse complement strand
AACGCCTGGTCGAGGCGGCCCTGGGGGAAGCCCTGGCGCCGCCTCCCGCCGAGGCCCGTATCGACGATCGTCGTGGTACCCGCCGAACGAATGAGGTAGCAGGTGATGCTCATCGGCATTAGGCCGCGCTCGTCCGCAAGGTGGGCGTACTGGGTGACTAACTCCTCGCCGTGCTCCGGGATGAAGTTCCGCGGGTTCATCAGGATGGAGGTGTCCTGCAGCGGCAGGATCTCAACGCTACCGATCTTCACACTGTGCATGGCGAGTCCCCTTCTTGGGGGCCGATTCTACCCCGCCCGGAGTTCTTGGGAAGCACTGGCGGCAGCCCGCGCTTGGCGGGTTGGACGGGGAGACGCAGAGGAGGCGGAGCGGGGGGCCACGAGGGTTGGTCCACTCTGCGTCTTCGCGCCCTGCGCCCATCGGCCAGCGGCGTTCAGACCAGCGGCCACGGGTAGTGGCGGTTCGGCCCCGGCTTCGGAAAGCGCCGCTCGATCAGAAGGCGGTCCATGCGGAGGAGCATCGCCCGGGTTTCGGCCGGGCTCATCATCTCCAGCAGTCCGAGGGTCTCCGGCGCTTCAGCGCCGAGGCAGTCGCGCAGGCGCGCCACGTCCTCCAGCCACCCCTCCGGGATCGGGTCGTCCGCCCAATCCCAGATGACGGAGCGCAGCTTGTAGTCGGAGTGAAAGCAGAGACCGTGGTCGATGCCCCAGATCCGGCCGGCTTCGTCCAGGAGGCAGTGGCCGCCTTTGCGGTCGGCGTTGTTGGCGATGGCATCGAAGACGCAGATCCGTTGGAGCTGGGCGATCAGCTCCGGGTTCTCTCGCTGTTCGAAGAAGTGCGACTCCTGGTTGTGGCTGACGAAGAGCTGGACGCTCCCGATGCCGTGCGGGCCGTCACGCGCGACCGTCGGAGGGATGAACGTCCATTCGAGGAGCTGCGAGAGACGGTAGGCCGCGACTTCCTTGCGGTAGAGACGGCCCTCCGGGAAGTCCCAGAGTGGCGATTCGCCCTTCAGCGGCTTGTAGACGGCCGCGAAGGTACCGCCGGAGGGCGCCGTCATCTGGCAGAGGTAGACATAATTCGAGGAGTACCAGAGCGTGCGGCAGTCCTCGAAGGCCGCTTCCAGCAGGAGCGCCTCCGCCGCTTCGAAACCAACGGCCGCGTCATCCGTCACGGGAGCAGCGTACAGCGGGCGGTTGGCCGCTGGCGATTGGCCGTTGGCCGTTGGCCGCTGGCCGTTTGCCGTTGGCACACGGACCTCAGCACTCAGCACTCGGACCTCGGACATCAGAACTCACACCGTCAGCGTCCCGCGGAGGACCGTCACCGCTGTCCCGGCGATTCGGACGGCCGTCGGCTCTTCGCCCTCGCCATCTACCTCCACCTCGACGATCCCCGGCCGCCCCATGATGTGCCCCTGCTCGACCGTATAGCGCGCCTCGCGAATCAGGCCGTACTTCCAGAGGTAGGCGGCCATCGCGCCCGTCGCGCTCCCCGTGACCGGGTCTTCGAAGCCCTGGCTGGCGAGGTAGTGCCGGGCGTGTGTACGGTGTTGCGAATCGAACGCTTCCAGCGCGAAGACGTGGATGCTGAAGTAGTCGCTGACGCTTTCGAGGTCGCTCAGGTGCTGCCAGTTCGGCTTCAGCCGCTTGAGGACATCGAGCGATTTCACCGGCACCATCGCCTGCGGCGTGCCGGTGCTGACCACCTGCGCCGGCGCCTCCTGGAGCATGTCCGTGGGCGCGATCCCGAGGGCTTCGGCGTAGACGTTACGGTCGAGGCGGCGTTGGAACTCCGGCTTCGCCTGGGTCATCACGACACGCACGTTCTTGTCCACGTCGAGGGCGATATCGACAGGCAGGACGCCGATGTTCAGCTCCTGGGTGACTCGCTTCGGGCCTTGGGAGAGGTCGATTCGACCCTCTTCGACGAGCGTGTGCATCGTGGCGATGGTCGGGTGGCCGGCGAGCGGGATCTCGGCCTGCGGGGTAAAGAAGCGGACGCGGAAGTCCGCGCGCTGTGAAGGGAGGACGAACGCGGTTTCGCTGAGGTTGAGCTCACGGGCGATGGCCTGCATCTGGGCGTCGGTCAGGCCATCGGCCCGGGAAACGACGCCACACGGGTTCCCCGCGTAGCGCCGGGTGGTGAACGCATCGACGATGTTGACCTGGTAGTCGGGCATGCCGGGAAGGATACCAGAACGGGTGTCAGGCGCGGCTGGGCCGCCGCCTTCGGTCCGCGGTGCGGCGGGGCTCGGCGGAGTCGTAGCGGTGCCCTCATGCGGTAGAGATGGCGGACAAGCGAGACGTAAGCATCACTCGCTCAGCAGTTCTGGTACGCTTGTCCGCATGGTTTCTGAACCGGTAACGCGCGCTACCTGGGTGATGCATCCTCATTATCTGGTCGATGGCGCCGGGAACCGGGTCTCGGTGCAGCTCCCCGTGGGCGAGTGGGAGCGGTTGATGGACGACCTCGACGATCTCTACGACGTGCGCGCCAACGACGCCGCGAAGGCGGAAGGCGGCGAGGGTCGCCCGTTGGAAGATCTCCTCGCCGAGATCGAGCAAGAGCGCATGCGGGCCACGGCGTAGTCCGCGGAGAGCGGACAACCCGCCTTAACCGGGGCCGTCACCACCAGCGCTGCCCGCGCCATCTCCTTGTTGAGGCCGCTGCCTCCGGGAGACTCCGATGCCGTTCCTTCAAGCCCACCCCATGCTCTGGCTCATCGCCTTCATCGCCAACGTCCTCTGTGTCATGACGCTCTACGTCATCGCCGAGGCGCGCGGCCAGTCCCGGCTGCACTGCGTCTGGGGCATCCTCGGCATCCCCGGCCTTGCGGTCGGCTTGCTTATCATGCTCGCCCTTCCCCAGTCCCAGACGGCGGACCCGCTCTCTCGGCCCGGCCAGACGAGCTGATCTACGGTTTCTTCGCCCCCTCCAGGAGCTTCGCGCGATACTCGTGCTGCTCCGGGACGGGTTCGCCGACGACGTAGAGGAAGTAGTAGGCGCCGAAATCTCCGACGAACTTGAAGCGCTTGCGAATGTCCTTGACGAGCGCCTCGAAGCCGCCAGTCGATTCCAGGTAGCGCTTGAACGAACCGAATTCCTGTTCGGCCGCGATCATCGCGTTCGCGTTGTGAATCGTCGCCTCGATCTTCTTGCGGCTGCGAACGATCCGCTCATCGACCGCCAGGGCATCGACTTCGTCTGGCGAAATGCTCGCGACGCGCTCAGGGTCGAAGCCGTGGAAGGCGGCCTGGAATCCGGGCCACTTGTGTTCGATGACCTGCCAGTTGAGGCCGGGTTCGAAGGCCGTCTTCGTCAGGATCTCCAGGTAGTCGGCGAGTTTCGTGGGGGTGATCTGCTTCGGCGGTTCCATGGCGTCTCCTCTGGATGAGGATACCGTGCCGGTCAATCGTCCGCAGGTGGCCTGGCCCAGTTCTCCACCCGGAGGCCGGCGACGCGTGAGAATTCACGCTCGTTGTTCGTAACGAGGGTGTGGCCGCCAGCGAGGGCGATGGAGGCGATGAGCATGTCCATCGCCCCAATGGGCGTTCCCTGGCGCAGAAGCGTGTGCTTGAGCCATGCATGCCGTTCCGCAGCGGCCTGATCGAAGGAGAGGACTCGGAGTGGCCGCAGGAACAGGGCAAGTCGGGCGCTATTCTCAACCGTCCGGGCCGAGTTCAGCGCGCCGAACCGGAGCTCCGCAACCGATGGGGTGGCGATGGCCACGTGTGCCGCATCCGCGTCGCGAAACCGGTTAAGCACATAGTCAGAACGTTCGTTAAGGATGTAAATGGAGATGTCCGTATCCAGCATGTGCACGTTAGACCAACTGTTCGCGTTCGTGCTGTGGCAGATCGTGCTGACGGATCTCCGCCAGGATCTCTTCGGGTGTACGTTCGTCTTCCCAGGAGCCGAGATTGGCGAGCCACTCCTCGGAGAAACGAGGGGTGAGGCGGCGGCGGATCGCTTCGGCTGCCAATGAGGATCGGCTCACTCCCTCCTGTTTGGCGGCGGCATCCAGAAGGTGGGTGGTCTCGTCATCGAGGTAGATCGTTAACTGAGGCATGCTCCCAGTATACGTCCACGTATACTTTAATTCACCCCGCCCGGGCCGCGCCGCGCGGTCCTGCGTAGGCCTGTTCGTACCAGGCGTCCGTCACCAGGTCGTGATAGAGGGTGAGCCGCCGCCCTCCCTGGAGTTCGATGGTGAAGTAGCGCCGCGCGATCTCCGCCCGCCACCACTCATCGTCGATCCGCCAGGTCTCGTGGATGGCGGCCACGGGCTTGAAATCGCCCCGCCAGAGCACCGCTTTGGGCACGCCCCGCGCCGTCGCCTCCACGGCAACTGGCGTTGGCTGGTTGAGCGGGCGGAACTCCCGCTGCTCATGGTCGCTTTTCGTCTTTCGTGCCGTCATCTCTTGGCTCCTGGCTGTTAGCAGCTAGCTGTTAGTAATTCGTTCGCCGCTGATCGTCCCAATCCAAAATCGAAAATCGCAATCTACAATTGGACGAGTCCCAGCTGCCGTTCGGGGATTCGCGACCACGGCTGGACTTCGACGATGCGGTAGACTTGGGGGCTGCCCACCCGCGCGTTGAGCTGTTCGATGGCCTCTATCAGCTCTTTCCAGCGGCGCGGGCCGATGGGCCAGAGGTTCACCTGGTGGCCGTATTCGCTACAGAGGCCGGAGAGCGTGACGCCCAGGCTGACCGCCGCCGCCGTGAGCTGGAGCCGTTCGATCCGTCCACGGGCGGCGAAGAGCAGGCGGGCCGGGTCGTTCGTTGGTTCACGCAAGACGAAACGGCGGGTGATCTGTTCGCCGCTTTCGAGCCCGAGCCGCCAATCGAGCCGCCGCACGGGCTGTCCACGTGCCTCTGGCCGCTGCAGCGCCCGTACCAGCAGTGCCCGCGTGCCGACGATGAGCGGCTCGCTCAGCGCCGTTGGCGCGGGCAGGTCGGTCTCTTCGTCGATCCGGAGCTCTTCGCGCGCCGGCACGATCCGGCTATCGTCCTTGCCGTTGGCGAGCGACCAGGCGCGCGCGCCCTCCGGCCCGAACTGGGCCTGGATCGCCGAAAACGGCAGTTTCGCGAGCTCGCCAACGCGCTCCAGGCCGAAGAGCCGCAGACGCTGCAGCATCGCCGCTGAGATCGGCAGGATCTCGACCGGCAGGGGCGCCAGGAAGTCGCGGGTGAGCGTACCGGGGACGATGACGGGCCGGTGTTCGCTGGCGGCTCGCCGTTTGGTGGCCCCCCCGGAGTGGCCCTGGTCCCGCAGGGTCGTCCGCGAATAGGGCATGGCGATCGGCGGGGTGGGCGTATCGGCCGGTTGCCAGGCGGCCGTAACGCTCGAAGAGAGGGCGGCCGCGTGGGCGGCGAAGACGGTCGCGGCGGCGCCGAGCCGCACTGGCAGCCCGCTCGTTGTCTCCGTCACTTCGAGCAGGTCGGCGAGCCACCGCTCCTCCGCCATCCCCGCCATCCGCGCCAGGCCACGCACTTCGAAGTGGGCATGTCCCGGGGCCACAGCCTCGACCAGCGGGCTGTAGAGCTTCAGGAGGTCGGTGAGGCGTGCCGCTTCGGCGGCGGCGTGCGCCTTTTGGAGGGGGAGGAAGACGGCGTTCGGGCAAAGGGCGAGCGCCCGCCGCAGCGTCGTCCCCACCATCACGCCAGCGGCCGCCGCCTCTTCCGAACAGGCGGTCACCTGGGCGTGCTCTTCCGGCGAACCGCCGACCACCACCGCCCGCCCGCCGAGCGCGGGGCTATCGCGCCGGGCCAGGGCTACGAGGAAATTGGGGACGGTAAGGCAGGCGAACTCCATGGGCGGTCGATTGTAGAACAAACGTTCGAAGAATAGTAGCCCTGGCGTGGCTGTTGGCGGAGACGTTTTACTGGCGCGCTACCGCCCTACTCAACGGTTGTACAATCTCTCCATGGCCAATGCTTCTTCAGTTTCGCTTCAGTACATCATCACGGGTGATGGGGCCCGCACGGCGGTAGTGCTGCCCATTGAGGAGTACAATGAATTGATCGAGGATCTCGCTGACCTTGCCGTCCTCGCCGATCGAGGAGACGAGCCCACTCTCACACACGAAGAGGTCCTTGCCGAGTTGGCTCGCGATGGACTCCTATGAGCTTCGCTGGAAGATGTCCGCCGTCAAGGAACTGAAGGCACTCCCCAAACGGACTCGGGAGCGCGTGCTTCTCGCTGTTAGCAGCCTCGTCACCGAACCGTTTCCGCCGGGCAGCCGCAAGCTTCGCGCATCGCCTACCGGCTCCGCGTCGGCGACTACCGTGTCGTATACGCTGTGCACGGCTCAGAACTCGTTATCGAAGTCGTTCGTCTCGGACACCGCAGAGAGGTTTACAGAGACCTCGGTGGATAGCGTCGCGCCGCCTACCGGCTACCGCCTACCGCCCCTACCCTTGCACCCGTGCGCATTGGCCTGATTACCGACACCCATCTCCCCTCGCTGATGCGCAGTCTGGACGAACTCGGCCCGGCCGTCGCGGACGCCCTTCGGGACGTCGATCTCGTCCTCCACGCCGGCGATGTCGTCGCCCCCTCGGTCCTCGACTGGTGCGGCCAGTTCGCCGATGTGCTTGTGGCCGAAGGCAACAACGACCTCTTCCAGGATCCGCGGATGGACAAGAAGCAGATGCTGGACATCGAGGGCTTCCGTATCGGCATGACGCACGAGCTGCGCCCCGAATCGCGCCCGATCCCGGAGATCCTCGCCGCCTCCCTCGACAACGAACGGGTCGACATCCTGATCGGCGGCGACACCCATGTCGAGCGGCTGGAGTACCGGGACAACGTCCTCCTGATCAACAGCGGCAGCCCGATCCTCCCGCACCACCTCTCGACCCGGCTGGGCACGATCGGCATCCTCGATATCACGCGCGGCCGT
>JANMTH010000205.1:0-1924 GCA_031390305.1 Thermoflexaceae bacterium | reverse complement strand
TTCACCGTCCGCGGTGCCAGTTTCCGCTGACGGAGCAAATACGCCTGGTAGGTGCGCAGATGGGTGGGGTTCAGTCGGTCGGGCGAGCGTTTGAAGTAGCGGGCGAACTGTTCGACGTTCTTGATGTAGTACGAGATCGTCGATGCGGCGTAGTTGCGACGGTGGAGTTCGTCCAGCATCGCCTGACGAAGATGGGTCACAAGACACCTTCTATGTTGCGGAAGGTAGTCAAGCCCGCTGAACCGTTGCCGTCTAGTTTCTCAGCCGATCGAGATAGCTGCCGCCGGAGCCGGCCCCCCGCCAAGAGCGGGGCCGGCGTAGGCGGCTTTGACGCCAGTACGGCGTCACCATGGACACCAGCGTCGGGCTTGCTCACGCGGGTCTGGATGTGCGCGTGGGCCACCCGCCCAGCGCTCTCCTTCTATCCGAGCACGCGCACGATGTGCACGGCCCCCAGAGACTGTGCGATCTCCGTTCCAGACACGACGTGCTGCAGCACCTTCTCCTGTTCGATCGCGTCGGCGACCCGGTATTGTCCGTGCGCAGCGCGCGTGAGCGCGTCAACGTCGTCCGTGACTACGCCGCGTTCACGATAGCCCCCTCAGGGACCGTGCCACTGGTGACAAATCGCCAGAGCGCGATGACGAGCTTGCGGGCCACGGCCACTATTCCGATCCGACGGGCTCGCTTGCCAATGCCGAATCGCTCCCTGAACCACCGCGTCAGGGCGCTGTGCGGTTGCCATCGGACCCAGGTCCAAGCGAGTTGAATCGTGATCGCTTGGAGCCGCTTGTTCCCGGCGCGGCTGATCCCTTGTTCTTGCGTCGAGCTTCCACTGTCATAGGGGGTCGGGGTAAATCCCAGGAACCCGCCGACCTCGCGTCTGTTCCGAAACGCTCGCCACACCAGGCCCTCGTCGAGCAAGACCGACGCGCTCGTGGCGGCGACGCCCTTCAACCGCACGAGCTGGCGCAACGGACTCTCCCGCGCCGCCGCCGTCACCGCGGCGTGTTGCTGCGCGTCGAGCTCGGCCAGCTGCATTTCGAGCAGTCCGAGCTGCGCGTGCGCCCTCGACAGTCGGGCCTGGACTTGCGCCGGCAACGCCGCTCCCGCCCAGTCTCTGACCGTGGCCCACCAGTCACCGTGGCGACGCGACGGCAAGACGGCCCCCCACGTCGTCAACCACCCACGCATCTGATTGATGACGCGTGTCTGCGCCTTCTTCAGCACGGTGCGCTCACGACTCACTTGCCGTGCCGCCTCGTCCGCCACGGACGGCACGTGCACCTCACGCCACACGTGGCGCTCTCCGAGGCACACCCGCACGAGCATGTGCACCAGCTTCAGCGCATCGAGGCGATCCGTCTTCGCTCGCCGAGCGCGCCGACTCACCTCGATACTGGCGGAGTCGACCACCCGATTGCTGATCCCTCGCTGCGTCAGCGCGCGGTGGATCCAGAAGCCATCCCGGCCCGCCTCGTAGCAGCTCACCACCCCAGCCCGCTCCGATACACCGAACCGCAGACGGCCCAATCGCACGTCACGCTCGACAGCCGCCAGATCTCCGGCGGGCACCGTCCGCACCCACGGCGCCTCGCCGAATCCCGACGTCATGGCCAGTTTCCAGTGCTTCTTCCCCAGTTCGAACGCCACATACAACGTCGACTCGTTTGCGCAGGGCGGTGCGATCATCTCAGCCTCCTTGTGGCTTGAACGCTCAGACGGAGCGTAACCGCCCTCCGCTCATAGTCTCTCCTGTGACCAACCCTACGCTCCTACGAGGTACTCAGGTGATCGTCGGCCGCCGCACCAGCGGCTTCGTTCAAGTCGCGTAGTGTTTACCTATTTCCCTCGGAACGTCGCTCACGGTTCGACACAACGGGCCTCGCCGGTTCGCTGGACGGGCCGACCAAGGGGCGACAAG
>JANMTH010000119.1:0-4693 GCA_031390305.1 Thermoflexaceae bacterium | reverse complement strand
CCAGCGCCAGCCAGCCCGCGACCGCCACGAGTTCGCGCCCACGAGGCCAACGAAAGTCCGCGTGAAGAGGAGACGGGTAATGGTTGGCTTGGCTGTCGCCACCAGGGCTATCAACCCGGCATCGTCGGCTGGCGCGCCAGTCAGCCGCAAGGGAACGAAGAGCGCCGACCAGCCGAGCTGCAATCCGCCAATAAACGCTATCGCGTCCGGCATCGCGCCCCGCCGCGAGGCGATGAACAGGCCCGCGACGGTCCCAAGGCCCAACGCCGCTGCCCCGGCGAGGCCCAACCACCCGCTCCCGCAGGACGAGCCGGCGAAGGCGGAGGCCAGAGGGAGCACCACGAATATTCGCCGCGGAATGCGCGCGACCGCCTGGTCCACGCCCTCGACCGCCGGCTTGAGCGGCCGCTCACGTTCGCGCACGGCCAGGGCGTAGCCGATCCCCCAGAAGAGCAGCCCATTGCGCGCGGCCCGCAACCGTGGCCAGCGGCCTCGAACGGCGCGGGCACTGGTGATCGCGAACCCGGCGCTCGCCGCCAGGGCGATGCAGAGGACCGCGGCCGCCAGCGCCGTCGCCCCACGCTCCGCGCGGTCCAGGGGCCAGAAAACGCCCCAATCCGGCGCCACGATCTCCTCGCGGAGTACGGCGCCGAAGATCCGGCTGTCGTAGCTCCAGTCCCGATTGTCGCCCATCACGAAGTACTCGCCCCGTCCAAGCGCAACCGGTTCCACCTCGTCGTACCAGCCCGAACCGAGGTACGGCTCGGGCAGAATCCGGCCATCGATGGAGACCGCGTCCTCGACGATCGCGATCGTTTCTCCGGGGAGGCCGATGACCCGCTTGAGGTAGCTCTCGCCGCCCGTCTGGGGGCCACGGATCACGACGATATCGCCTCGGCCGGGGCTGGACAGCCGATAGCGCCACGTGTTCGAGAAGTTCAGTTCGCCGTCCAACCGCGCCGGCGACATCGAATCGCCCGCGATGTAGCCAGGGCGAAGCGTGTCCCAGACGGCGTAGGCGTAGGTCAGCGGGTTCGCCAGAACCGCCAGCAGGATGAGCAGGCCGAGGCCCAGCCATCGAGGGCGTGTCCGTTCCGGGCCCGCTGGCTTCTCGCAGTTCTCCACTCTTCTTGATTCGGCGTCGGTGGACCTTTCGGGTAGACTGGTTACGAGTTCCACGCATGAATCGCAGTGTTTTCACCCGCCCTTCTTCGCGCCGCCGGCCTCAGTGTGCTCCGGGCGACGTGTGTCCGGAGCGCCGGTACCGGCGCTGATCGAGGCTCTTCGGCCTCCCCCTCGCCAGGCCACCACGGCCACGAACGCCCGCCCCCGGAGGGACTGATGCTCCGACTGCTCGATACGCTCTCGACCGAACTCCGCGAACTGCCGCCGGCCCCGTACGAAGTGAAGCTCTACGTCTGCGGGATAACGCCGTACTCCGGCAGCCACATCGGACACGCCGTGCCCGCGATCGTCTTCGATGTCCTTCGCCGCTACCTCGAGTATCGGGGCTACAGCGTTCGCCACGCCCAGAACTTCACCGATATCGATGACAAGCTGATCGACCGGGCGAACGCGACGGGCACGACGGTGAAGGCGCTCGCCGACCAGTTCAGCGAACAGTACATGGCCAGCCTCGCCCGGCTTGGCGTGAAACCGGCCACCGTCTACCCGCGCGCCACGGAGGAGATCCCACGGATCATCGAGATCATCCAGGGGCTGGTCGATCGCGGCTTCGCCTACCCTTCCGAGGGCGACGTTTACTACCGCGTGCGGCGCAAGGCGGATTACGGAAAGCTCTCCCACCGCAAGATCGACGACCTTTTGAGCGGCGCGCGGGTGGATATCACCGAGCGGAAGGACGATCCCCTCGACTTCGCCCTCTGGAAGGGCGCGAAGCCCGGCGAACCGAGATGGGAGAGCCCCTGGGGCCCCGGCCGGCCGGGCTGGCACATCGAGTGCTCGGCGATGAGCTACGGCCACCTCGGCGAACAGATCGACATCCACGGCGGTGGCGCCGACCTCATCTTTCCCCACCACGAAAACGAGATCGCGCAGACCGAGGGGTTCACCGGCAAGGAGCCGTTCGCCCGCGTCTGGATGCACAACGCCCTCCTCCAGATGGGCTCGGAAAAGATGTCGAAGTCGATCGGCAACATCATGGACCTGGATCAGGTCATCGAAGGCTTCGGGGCGGACGCCATCCGCCTCTTCATCTGCCTCAGCCATTACCGGAGCCCGCTGACGTACAGCGAAGAGGGGCTCGACGCCGCCCGCACCGGCGCCCAGCGCCTGCGCGAAGCGGCCTTCGCCGCGCGGGTGGCGTCCGCTTCGCCCGGCTCGCTTTCAGAAGCGATCAACGACGAATCGAGCGTCGCCCGCGAGCGCTTCATCACGGCGATGGACGAAGACCTGAACACGTCGCGCGCCCTCGCCGCCCTCTTCGAACTCGCGCACGCGATCAACCGGGCGCGGGATGAGGGCCAGCCGTCCGCCGAGATGCAATCGACCCTCCGCGAACTCGCCGGCGTCCTCGGCTTCACGCTGGAGGCGCCACCATCCCGGGCGAAAGAGGCCGCCGCGTTCATCGAGCTGCTGATCGACGTCCGCAAGGAGCTCCGCGCGGCGAAGCAGTGGGCCCTCTCCGACCGCATCCGCGACGGGCTTCAGGAGCTCGGCGTCGAACTGAAGGACGGCCCCGAAGGCACGGCCTGGAGCGCTTCCTGAGGCCCAGTTGACGCCGAGCCGAAGCCGCCAAACGTTCCCGGGCGGCGGCCGCGGGCCCCCGTGGATTCGTTGGCGAACACGAACCGCCGGAACGCCTCCTGAGCGCCATTCGCGCACTCTTGGGGGCAGTTTGACCTCAGTTTGATGGCGATGTGACCGTTTTGTGACATGCCCAAACCATGCTGGAGGCGAATCGCTTCTTCCACGAGGCGGCTACGATACAGCGGAGAACAAACGAGATGACCCTCGCCACATCGGTCGGGCAGACTACGGGCCAGCCCTGGCCCCACGAGGAGTACGCGTTGCACGCGCCGCCGCCCCAGCGTTCCGGGCTCTTGCCCCGCTACTACGGGGTGTTGCTCCGCCCGCGCACGTACGCGAACCTCATCTATCTCCTCGCCGGGCTCCCGCTCGGTACCGCCTGGTTCGTCTTCCTGGTAACGGGCATCTCTGTCGGCGCCGGACTGCTCATCACGCTCGTAGGAGCACCACTCCTCGTCGCCGTCGTCTACAGTTGGCGGCTCTTCGCCCGGCTCGATGCGGCGCTCACGAACGTCTTGTTGGGAACGAGAGCGGCCACCCGCTACTACGGCGAGCGCGGACAGCTCTTCACGTGGCGGGGCCTCGGCTCACGGCTCAGCAACGGGCGCACCTGGGGCGCCCTCGCCTTTCTCTTTATCCGATTTCCCCAGGGCATCGCCAGCTTCGTGGTCGCCGTCACGATTCCCTCCGTCGTAGCCGCGCTCCTCATGGCGCCGTTCGTACCCGGGCGCTGGGTCGAAGCCGACGTAAACGGGTGGGACGCCGACCGTTGGTGGATCCGCGTCCTCATCGGCGCGGGCACCGTCCTCCTGGCGCCGGCCGGCTTCCACTTCATGAACGGCTTCGCCTGGGTCTCGGGCAAGACGACCGAATTGCTCCTCGGCCAGTCACGTCCGGTGGCAGTGACCTTCCTCCCGGAAGGGACGGCGGCCATCGTAGGAGAGGAGCCGGCCTTCATCGCCGTCGCGAGCCTGCCAGAGGCGCCCCGGCCACCAGTTGCAATCGCAGCGCTCGAAGGCGGGGCACAGGAATCATCGCCCCCGGCCGCTACCATGGCGCCAGAGCGGCTCGCCGTCGATATCGTGATGCGCCAGGTCACGGTTGGCGGCCGCTCTGTCGAACTGACACCCAAGGAGTTCGACCTCTTCGTCCTTCTCGTCCAGAACCCACACCGGCCCTTCAGTCGCGATGAGCTGCTCGAACGAATCTGGCGGAACGAGTACGACGTTACCGACCGCACGATCGACACCCACGTTCTCCGCCTGCGGAAGAAGCTTGGCGAGGCCGCCGACGCGATCCGCACCGTCTGGGGGATCGGCTACAAGTTCGACCCAGGCCAGGAGAAGAAGGCCCCGCCTCCGTGACGAGACACCGGTGTACGATGCCCCCATCCCTGCCCGGAGTTCACACCCGATGCCCGTCTTCGCCGACCGTTACGGCCTCGAACTGACGACCACGTCCCGCGAGGCGGCCGACGCCTACAGCGACGGAATCGACCGGACGCTTTCCGGGAACGACGGCGCGGAGACCCGGCTGGCCGAAGCGCTCGCTATCGATGAAACCTTCGCGATGGCCCAGATCGCGATGGCCCGCCAGCAGCAATTCCTGGGGGACTTCGCCGCCGCGGGGCGCTACAAGACGCGTGCCCTGGAACTCGCCGGAACGGCGACGCGGCGCGAGCGACAGCACATCGCCGCCATGGTCACGGCGATCGACGGCGATGGGCCCGGGGCGATCGCCCGCATCCGCGAGCAGATCGCCGAGTTCCCCCGTGACGCCTATCTCCTGAACCAGGCGAACGGCCCCTTCGGCCTGATCGGCTTCGGCGGCGGCATCTGCCGCCATGCGGAGCAGTTCGAGCTGCTCGAATCCGTCGCCTCAGCTTACGCGGACGATTGGTGGTTCCTCAGCGCCTACGCCTTCG
>JANMTH010000083.1:0-2270 GCA_031390305.1 Thermoflexaceae bacterium | reverse complement strand
GGAGCAGTAAGATGCCGCTGCGTCCCGCCCGCGAGGCGGATCTCGATACGGTCATCGCGCTCGTGCACGCGCTGGCCGACTACGAACGCGAGCCCGACGCCGTGCGCCTCGACCGCGAGAGCTTCAGGCTGCACCTCTTCGGGCCGCGGCTATACGCCGAGGTCATCCTCGCCGAGGACGATGGCGGCGCTGTGGTGGGCTTCGCCCTCTTCTTCCACAACTTCAGCACCTGGCTGGGCAAGCCAGGGATCTGGCTTGAGGACCTGTTCGTCCGGCCCGAGCACCGCGGCCACGGCTACGGCAAGGCGCTTCTCGTCGAACTCGGCAGCATCGCCCTCGAACGTGGCTGTGGCCGCCTCGAGTGGTCCGTGCTCGATTGGAACGAGCCTTCGATCGCCTTCTACCGCTCGTTGGGCGCCCTTCCCATGGATGAGTGGACGACCTACCGGCTCAGCGGCCAGGCGCTCGATGCACTGCCGGGGCGGTGAGGCGCGGCACCGGAGCCGTTCGGCTACAGTTCCCAAGATGGATGAAAAGGGGACCAACGATGATCGGAACACCGGCACAGGACGACTTCGTATCGAGCATGGACTGGGCATCGGTAACCACCTTGAGGAAGGGCGGAAGCCCCACCAGCTCCATCGTCTTCTTCGCCCGCGAAGGCGACACCCTGATCTTCAGCACTACCCTCTCGCGGCTGAAGGCGAAGACGATCAGCAACGACCCACGCGTCTCCTTCACCGTCCTCGATGAGGGGAAGCCGTACCGCTTCCTGAACATCGAAGGCACGGCGGCAATCGAGGATCACGACCTCGTGCGCGGACACGTCGCGATCAACGAAGTCATGCGCGGCGGGCCCTTCACCCCACCCGAAGGCTTCGAAGAGCGCCTCCGAGCCGATGGACGCGTCATCATCCGGGTCACGCCGGTGCGTGTCTCCGGCGTCGTCGATCGCCGCTAGGAGCAGTGCCCTGATGCCCGGTGGTAGGATGTGACGATGGCCATTCGTAAGCCCTCCGGCATGCCCGTGATCGCCAACCGTCCGATGACGCTCCGAGACGGTGGCCTTGGGCGCCCCGATCCCGTCGGCCGTTGTCACCGTTGGCGACGCGGGGCTCGGGGCACTCGCCTGATCCGGACGAATCTGGCGTAGAATCCGCCCGCGCGACAGCGCCCCGGAGAGTACCATGCCGACCGTCCAAACCGTCCTCGGGCCCGTGAATGGGGCCGACCTTGGCGTCACCCTCAGCCACGAACACGTCG
Source organism: Thermoflexaceae bacterium (assembly GCA_031390305.1). Classification (GTDB taxonomy): domain Bacteria; phylum Chloroflexota; class Dehalococcoidia; order Tepidiformales; family Tepidiformaceae; genus JANMTH01. The sequence continues at coordinate 1,007 of JANMTH010000083.1, read as the reverse complement.
TTGTCGCCATGGGCGCCGACAACCTCCACTACCCCTGGCGGTTCGATTGGGAACGGACCCGCGCGAACGCGGTCCGCGAACTCTCGGAAGCGAAGGCTGGCGGCGTCTCGACGATGATCGACCTGACGACGCCCGACCTCGGCCGCGATGTCGCCTACGTCCGCGACATCGCCGCCGCCACCGGAATGAACATCGTCGTCGCTACCGGGATCTGGCGGGATGTTCCTCGCTCCTTCTGGGCGCGGGACCTCGACGAGATCGCCGACATCTTCGTCCACGAGATCACGCAGGGAATCGGCAATTCCACCATCAAGGCCGGCGTCATCAAGGTCGCGAACGACGCGGGCGGCGTCACTCCCGAGGGCGAACGCATCCTCCGCGGCGCGGCACGGGCGTTGAAGCGCACGGGATGCCCGATCAGCACCCACCACTGGGCTCCCGAACAGGTAGGCCGCCGCCAGGTCGAGATCTTCGCCCAGGAGGGCGCGCCCATGGACCGGATCGCTATCGGCCACAGCGCCGATTCGACGGACGTGGGCTACCTCGAATCGCTCCTCCACACGGGCGTCTACCTCTCGATGGACCGCTACCCCGGCGGGCCCGGGCGTGCCCAATGGCGCCAGCGCAACGAGACCGTAAAGGCGCTCATCGACCGTGGCTGGGCCTCACGGCTGATGCTCGGACACGACCATGCCCCCGCCCCCGTCCTTGTCGGCGCTCCCACACCCCCTCCGCCGGGCCCCACGCGCTACCTCTTCGTCAGCAACGTCGCCGTCCCAGACCTGAAGGAGCGGGGCGTCCCCGAGGAGACGATCGATCTGATGCAACGTGATGTGCCACGGTGGTTCCTCACGGGCGAGAAGGACTGAGGTGCGGATCGTTGGCGGAGGAGAGGTCTCGCGGCTCATCCAAGCATTGTATACAATGCTCGCGCCGCTCCGCTACGTCCCCGCGGCAACGATCCGCACCTCAGTCCTTCTCGCCCGTGAGGAACCACCGTGGCACAT
>JANMTH010000072.1:0-2621 GCA_031390305.1 Thermoflexaceae bacterium | reverse complement strand
CCAGCGCCCCAAAGCCCGCAAGGGCCGCGAACCACGCCCGGTGAGCCTTCACTACCTTGAGTCCCATCGCCGTTCCTCCGACCAGTTACTCAATCAAACGCCGGACCAGCGTCCAAAGTTCCCAGCAACTCTACTACGTGCGGAAGGCCTCGTTGGGATGCGTCCCACGGAGGCCGCTCCGCCGGAGATCCGCCAGGTTGGGCCGCAATGGCGTCACGCCGATGAAGTGGTGCGCGAGCGCCCAGAGACCGGGTGAGTCGATGCCGTCGCCGGTGGTAACGAGCACGGTGTGTGCCATCTCCGCAATCCTCCGCGTCTGCGCCGCCGAACCGAGCGTGCGACTGAAAAGGGGCGCGGCCGGCGGCTGTTTTCGCCGTGCTTAACGACTCCACGGGCTGATTTCCTGGCGGAATTTCAAGAAATCCAATTAGTAACTTAAGATTTCGGAGAAATAAGTTGACAAACTGATTTCTCCAACCGATGATGAATCAATCAAAGCCATGGAGGCACACCCAGTGTTCAATCTCTCGTCCCCCATCCTCGAACTCAGCGCTGAAGCGTATCGTCGGGACCGTCAGGCCGAGGCCGCCGCATACCAGTTCCGAGCTCCGTCCGTTATCGTTCTCCTGATCGCCCACCTGGCAAGCCGGGCAAGGCGATCGGCCGCGCGCCTCGAAGCCTGGGCGCAGGGCCCGGCCGGGCAGGCCCCGAACCCTTCACTTGGCAACACGTCCCTCACGAGGTAAGTCGCTTTGGCCCGTCCCGTCGCCACCTGCCCGAGTTGTGAGGGTGCCCTCGAAGTCCGGCGTCTCGAATGCCCCGCCTGCGGCGTCGCCGTCGAGGGGCACTTCGAATCCGGCCCAATCAGCCGTCTCGGCCGCGAACAGCTCGCCTTCGTCGAGACCTTCCTTCGTTGCCGCGGCAAGATCAAGGATGTCGAGGCCGAACTCGGCATCTCCTATCCGACCGTCGTTGGCCGCCTGAACGAGGTCCTGGTGGCGATGGGTTTCGAAGCGGGCGAGGACCCTCGCGAGGCGGAACGCCGCCAGCGCGTCTTCGACGACCTGGCTTCCGGCAAGACCTCCGCTGGCGAGGCGGCCGAAGCCCTTCGCGCCCTCGGGGGCCGCGATGGCTGAGTTGCACGAAGACCTGGAACGCGCCCGCGAGGATGCCCGGCGGGCCGCCGAAGAGGCCCGCCGCCTGCACGACCACGCCCGAGAACTCGCCCGCCAGCTCCACCGGGGCCGGCGGGCCAATCCCGCCGGCCTTCCCCCTGGCGCAGCCTGGCGCCCCGCCCCCTTCGACCCACCCGCCCGGGACCGGACCGGCGAGGCCACGGATAGCCAGGCCGAAGCCGACGGGGTTCGCGCCAGTGAGGCGTTCTCCCTTGATGGCGTGACCGCCGTCCACATCAACCAGACGGCCGGCAAGCTGACGCTCCGCGCCTGTGCTGAAGGCGAGGAGCCCGGCGTAGTCGCCACGTCGAACAAGACGCCCCCGAAGATCGAGATCTCGCGCCAGGGAACGCGCCTGAATATCGGGATCAAGCTCTCTGTCGGCTGGTTGCTGCGCCGCAAGCACGGCGCCGCAACCGTGATCCGCCTCGCCGACGGGCTCCAGGAGCTGCGCGTGAGTAACGGCGCCGGGGAGATCATCCTCCAGGAGCTGGCTTGCGGCGCGTTCGAGCTGAACACTGGCGCCGGCGAGATCAAGGCGCTCCGGACCTCCGGCGCGCTCCGCGCCGATACCGGAGCGGGCCGCATTCAGCTTGTCGCCCATCGTGGTCTCGCCCGATGCGATACGGGGACGGGCGACGTTTCCATGGATATCGCCGAGATCGTCCACGGCGAATACCGCGCGAATGTCGGAATGGGCCGCGCCGAAGTTCGCCTCCCGGCCGGCCACGAAGTTCACGTCCGCGCCGCCAGCGGCATTGGCAAGGCCAGGGTCGACTACCCCAGTGCGGGCGAAGGCGCGCCCACCACCGTCCGCGTCGACACGGGGATCGGCGAGGCCACCGTCCGCGTCCGCCAACCGTCTCCCGACGCCGACGCCCCGCCACCGCCGCCCGGCTCGCCGAAACCTCAACGCGAGGGACGCGAGGCCGCAGGCCGCCGCCGCCGCGAATCCGAAGAGCTGCGCGTCCTTCAGTTGCTCGAACAGGGCAAGATCACCACCCAGGAAGCGGCTGACCTGATCGCCGCCCTCCGCGACGTCCGCCCGCCCATGGAAGATGGCGAGTAGGCGCGGGCGCGACGGGCCACTTCATCGCCAAGACGCCAAGACCGCCAAGAGCGCGGGAGAGATGGTGTTTCGCGCGTACTGTCAGGAATCCTCTGGCGTTCTTGGCGCCCAGGCGATGAACCCGGCCAAGCGCTCTAAACCCGAAGCCACTCCTCGTCGGGCAAGAGGACGAGCCGCTGGTTGCGAAGGTCCGGCTCTATCCCCATGAACTCCAGCGGCTCCACGCCGAGGAGCGTGGTCGTGCCGTCCGGCAGTTCGATGCATTCGACCGTCGTGTGCCGGCCCATGAGGTAGACTTGGGCGTCGCCGTACACGTTCACCCAGAGGTCGCTCTGCGCGGTCGTCGCGTGGGACCGCCGGACGAACCTCAGCCCGAG
>JANMTH010000784.1:0-2136 GCA_031390305.1 Thermoflexaceae bacterium | reverse complement strand
CGTCCACGCGTAGATCGAGGCGATCGGGTTGGTGGAGGTCGGCTTGCCCTGCTGGTGCATGCGGTAATGGCGCGTGACCGTGCCGTGGGCCGCTTCCGCCTCGACCGTCTTGCCGTCGGGTGTGGTGAGAACCGAGGTCATGAGGCCGAGCGAGCCGTAGCCCTGGGCAACGGTGTCGGATTGCACGTCGCCGTCGTAGTTCTTGCACGCCCACAGGTAGCCACCGCTCCACTTGAGGTTGGAGGCCACCATGTCGTCGACCAGGCGGTGCTCGTAGGTCAGGCCGGCAGCCTCGAAGCGTGCGCGGAAATCCTTGTCATAGATCTCCTGGAAGATGTTCATGAAGCGCCCGTCGTAGATCTTGAGGATCGTGTTCTTGGTCGACAGGTACACCGGGTAGTTGCGGTTCAGCGCGTAGTTGAAACAGGCGTGGGCGAAACCGCGGATCGAGTCGTCGAGGTTGTACATCGACATCGAGACGCCCGCTCCGGGCGCCTGGAAAACCTCCTTCTCGATGGGCGCCCCGCCGTCCTTCGGCGTGAACGTCACCTTCAGGGTGCCCGGACCGTCGAACTTGATCTCGGTAGCGCGGTACTGGTCGCCGAATCCGTGGCGCGCCACGACCACCGGCTTGTCCCAGTGGGGAATCAGGCGCGGCACGTTCTTGCAGATGATCGGCTCGCGGAAGATGGTGCCGTCGAGGATGTTTCGGATCGTCCCGTTGGGGCTCTTCCACATCTGCTTCAGCTTGAATTCCTTGACGCGCCCCTCGTCGGGGGTGATGGTGGCGCACTTCACTGCGACACCGTGCTCGCGTGTGGCGTTGGCCGCCTCGACGGTCACCTTGTCGTTGGTGGCGTCGCGATGCTCGACGCCGAGGTCGTAGTACTTAAGGTCGACGTCGAGGTAGGGCAGGATCAGCTCCTCGCGGATCTTGCGCCAGATGATGCGCGTCATCTCGTCGCCGTCCATCTCGACGATCGGATTGCGGACCTTGATCTTGCTCATCGCTTGGAAGACTCTCTTTTGGGGGCACAATCGAAAATTATAGCAAAGCGGTCGACCACGACCTTCATCCATGAGCCGCGTCCTGCTCTTCAACAAGCCCCACGGGGTCATCTGTCAGTTCACCCCCGAAGGCCGCCACCGCACGCTCAAGGACTTCATCCCGGTGCCCGCGGTCTACCCCGCCGGCCGCCTCGACACCGACAGCGAAGGGCTGATGGTGCTCACCGATGACGGCCGCCTGCAATCGGCCATCGCCAACCCGCGCCACCAGCTTTCCAAGGGCTATTGGGTGCAGGTGGAGGGGGTCGCCGGGGAGGAGGCTCTCGGGCGGCTGCGCACGGGCGTCACGCTCAGCGACGGTCCCACGCTCCCCGCGGTGGCGCGCGCCATCGATCCTCCCGAGGGGCTCTGGGAGCGGGATCCGCCGATACGCGCGCGCCGGGCCATTCCCACGACTTGGATCGAGCTGCAGCTGACCGAAGGCCGCAACCGCCAGGTGCGGCGCATGACCGCGGCCGTGGGCCTGCCCACGTTGCGCCTGGTGCGATTCCGGATCGGCCCCTGGAACATCGCCGGAATCGATTCCGGGATATGGTGTGACGTGCCAGCGCCAACCCTCGCCTCGCTACGCGACCCGGCCTGACCACGCGCATTGCTCTACGGGTGTCGCTCTTGTCAACGCCGGTACAATGCGCGGCGTTAATGTGGACGACGAGGCTGGAATTCAGCGCAGTCGCTGCGTTAATACTTAACTCAATAAATACCCAACTCCTAGGAAAATAACGATGAAGAAGCTCTCTGTCCTAATCGCCGCGCTGTTCGCCTCGGCGTCGATCTCCGTGTTCGCCCAAGCCACTCCGGCGATCCCCGCCAAGCCGGCAACCCCGGCCGTGCCGGCGACCGCGCCGGCCAAGCCCGCGACGCCCGCGGTACCTGCCACGCCGTCCGCGAAAGCCGAAGCCCCCAAGAAGGCCGAAATGAAGACGGCCGAGAAGAAAAAGGCCAAGAAGAAGGTCGTCGCCGCGAAAGCCGAAGCCCCCAAGGCCGATGCACCGAGTGCCGCAGCCGCGGCGCCGAAGGCCGAAGTGAAAAAAGACGCGCCGAAGAAGTAATTCGAGCCCGCTGGAG
>JANMTH010000773.1:0-7235 GCA_031390305.1 Thermoflexaceae bacterium | reverse complement strand
CCCGCCGATTCGTCTACCTCGCAGAGGGGCGCGCCAACCGGAACGGTGGCGCCTTCGGCCACGGTGATAGCGCCCATCGTCCCTTCGAAGGGTGATGGCAGTTCGGCGGTGACCTTCTCGGTCTCGATCTCACAGAGCGGGTCGTCGAGCTCCACGCGGTCGCCCGGCGCCTTCAGCCACTTCAGGACGGTGCCTTCCGTCACGCTCTCTCCCAGTTGCGGCATGGTGATGACGGCCATGGGTGCGCTCCTCGTGCGGGCGGTTAGTAGGCGGCCAGTTCGCGGGCGGCCTTCGCGATCTTTACGCGGTCGACCATGAAGAAGCTCTCCATGGCGTGGTGGAACGGCATCGCCGGAACGTCTGGCCCGGCGAGCCGGCGGACCGGGGCATCGAGGTACTCGAAGGCGTGTTCCGCGATCAGCGAGGCGATCTCGCCTCCGAACCCACCGGTGAGCGTGTCTTCGTGGACGATCAGCACCTTGCCCGTCGCCCGTGCCGTTTCCAGAACCGTCTCGACATCGAGTGGCTGGAGGGTGAGCAGATCGACCACCAGGCAGTCGATGCCTTCGCCTTGCAGCTCTTCGGCCGCGGCCAGCGATTCGAGCAACATGAAGCCGTAGGCGATGATCGTCAGGTCCTTCCCCGCCCGCGCGATCCGCGCCCGGCCAAGCACTGTCTCGGCGGGCGCGCCCTCCATCTCCTGCCGGAACATCCGGTAGGTGCGCTTATGCTCGAGAAAGAGCACGGGGTTGGGGTCGGCGATAGCGGCCTTCAGGAGCGACCGGTAGTCCGCCGGGAACGAGGGCGCGACTACCTTGATCCCGGGCATGTGGGTGTAGTACGCCTCGATGCTCTGGGAGTGGTAGAGGCCGCCATGGACGCCCCCACCCCAGGGCGTCCGCACCACCATCGGCAGGTTGGAGTCGCCCTTCGTCCGGTACGCCCAGCGAGAGGCTTCGCTGCAGAGTTGGTCGAAGCCGGCATGGATGAAGTCCGCGAACTGGATCTCGGCGACCGGGCGCATCCCGTAGTGCGCCGCGCCGATGCTCAGCCCGATGATCGACGATTCGGCGAGTGGCGAATCGAGGACCCTTCCCGGATACTTCGCCGCCAGGCCGTCGGTCGCCCGGAAGACGCCACCAGCTTCCACGTCCTCACCAATCAGGAAGACGCGATCATCGGCCGCCAGCTCTTCGTCCAGGGTCGATCGGATCGCTTCGATCACCGTCATCTCAACCATCGCGAATCCTCCACGGGGCCGCCGTGCATCGGTTACACATAGACGAACCCGAGGGCGTCTTCGGGCGCCGGATCGGGTTGCATCTGCGCCCACTGGGCCGCCTCGCGCACCTCCGTCTCCACACGCTGCTCGATTTCGTCGAGGTCTTGCCGAGGGAAGATCCCGTCTCGCTCCACGCGCTCCCGAAACTGCTTGATCGGGTCCTTCAGCGCCCACTCCTCGAGCTCCTTGCGCGGCCGGTAGCGGGTGTCGTCGTCGTCGCTGGAATGGGGCCACAGCCGGTAGCACTTCGCCTCGATAAGGAACGGTCCGCCGCCCTTCCTCGCCTGGTCCACCGCCGGACGGACGTGCTGATAGACGGCAACGGCATCCATCCCATCGACCACCATGCCGGTGATGCCGTAACCCTTCGCACGGTCGGCGACGTGCTCGGTCGCCATCGATTTTTCCGTCCTCTCCGTGATCGCGTAGCCGTTGTTCTGGACGAAGAAGATCACGGGGAGCCTGTGGATGGCGGAAAAGTTGAGCGCCTCGTGGAAGTCGCCGCGGCTGGTGCTCCCTTCGCCGCAACAGGTCAGGACCACGACCGGGTCGTTCCGCATCTTCGCGGCGAGCGCTATCCCCGCGGCGTGGAGCAGCTGCGTCGCCACCACGCTCGACTGGGTGACGACGTGGCGAGAGCGGTGGCCCCAGTGTGCGGGCATCTGGCGGCCGTGGCTGTGCGGGTCGTCGCGCTTGGCGAGCAGGTTCAACATCGCTTCGCGGGCCGTCATGCCGAAGACGAGGTTCATGCCCAGGTCGCGGTAGTAGGGGGCGAGATAGTCGGTTTCGCGTTTCAGGGCCATCGCCGCGCCAACCTGGGCCGCTTCTTGTCCGGCCCCAGCGATCACGAACGGCGCTCGCCCCTGGCGGTTGAGGGCGAGCATTCGCTCGTTCAGCCGCCGCGCCAGGAGCATAAAGTAGTACATCTCCTCGAGGTCGTGTTCGCTGAGGAGGTACTCGTCGAGGGTCTTTCGCGATCGGGTCGTCGCGGCGGAGCGCGTCACCACGGGGCTCCCCCCAGAGCGCTGAAGCGCGCCAAAAGGAGCCGGTGGAGCAACGCCTGTCTCCGCGAACGCGCCACCTTAGCTGTCGGCGTCCGGCGCCTGTTGGCCGCGTGGGCAGTCGCCGTCGGCAAGCGAACCGGCGCCGTAGGCCACCGGGATCGCGTCCAGAATGGCGTCCGTATCGACCGTGATCGCCGCCGTCGTGACGCCCTCCCCGGAGGGGCGGCTGTCGTGGAAGAGCATCACCGCCGCGAGCGGGAGCGTCGCGACGATCGCGGGCAATGCGAGGATCGCTGCAATCATGGGCCTCGGCATCTGCGTCTCCTGAGCCGGTGCTCCGGCTATAGTAAGCGAATGGTATGAATCTCACAAGTGGGTAAGGCCCACGGTGGCAGGTGGCGGACGCGGCCATGAGCTCGCGGGCGGCCCGCGGGCGCTTGCGGTATGGGCCGCTGGCTGGGAGCATCATAGCCTCGTGAACGCGCTTACCGAATCACTCCTTCAACGGCGTGGACGAGTTGTGGCCGTCATCGATGTCGGCTCGAACTCCGTCCGCCTGCTCGTCGCCCGCGAACTTTCGCGCGACGCCTTCGAGGTCATCGACGAGGAGCGCTTCGATGCCCGGCTCGGCGAAAGCGGCGTCGATGGGCGGATCAGCGAGGCCGCCTTCGAGCGCGGCCTTTCCGCCCTTCGCGTAGTCACCGAGGTTGCCCGGTCCTACGGCCCGGCGAGCATGATCGCGGTGGGCACGGAAGCGCTCCGCCGAGCCCCCAACGCCGTCGAATTCGTCGAGAAGGTCGCTGGCGAGACGGGCGTTCACCTCCGCGTCCTCACGGCCCACGACGAGGCCTATGCGAGCTATGTCGGCGTCATGAACAGCACCGGCCTGCGCGAGGGCTGCCTCGTCGATATCGGCGGTGGCTCACTCGAGCTCATGACGATCGCCGGCCGTCGCCTCGACCGCGCGCTCTCCGTTCCCCTCGGCGCCCTCTATGCCCGCGAACGGTACTTCCATGCCGACCCGCCATCGCGCAAAGAGGTCCGCCTGCTGCGCAAGGCCGTCCGCCAACAGCTCGGAGGCGGATGGTCGGCGCCCGTCTTGCTCGGTTCGGGGGGCGCGATCCGGAACTTGGCGCGCATCGTCCGCTTGCGGCGGCGGTACCCTCTTCGCCGTCTTCACGGCCTCAGCCTCACTCGCCGCGAAGTTTCGCGCCTGGCGATCGCCCTCAGCGGCGCATCGATCGATGACCGGCGGCGCATCCCAGGAGTTGGTTCGGCCCGTGCCGACTCGCTTCACGCCGCCGCCGTCGTGATCGACGAGGTCATGGCGATCACCGGCGCTCAATCGCTCGTTGTCTCCGGTCAAGGCCTTCGCGAGGGCCTCGTCTGGCAGGAGCTGCGCGGCACCGAGCCGCTGGTCGCCGACGTCCGCGCCGCCTCTATCGGCGGCCTCGCCCAGGCCAACGGTGTCGATTCGCTGGCGGCGGAGCCTGTGGTCGGCGTCGCTGCCGCGCTCTTCGAGGTGACCGCGCCCGTCCATCGCCTGCACCTGCCAGACCGCGACCTCCTCCTCGCGGCGACGCGCCTCGCCGGCATCGGCCTGCACGTCGATTACTACGGCCGCGACCGGCACGCCGAATACCTTGTCCATAGCGGCGACCTCCACGGCTTCTCCCACCGCGAGATCGTCCTGCTCGGCGCACTCGTGCGCTGCGCCGATTCAGGCACGCCGGACCTCTCGCTCTACCGGACGCTGGTGGAGGCCGACGACCCCCAGCGCGTGGCCACTCTCTCTGCCCTCCTTGGGCTCGCCCGTGCCGTCCGCCGCCGAATCCCTTCGCCGGTCCTTGGCTTCGATTGTTCGGTCGAAGGCGCGGCCCTTCGCCTCGAACTCCGGGCAAAGGCGCCGCTGGACGCCGAGCTGCTCGCCCTGGATCGCCAGCGCCGCCGCCTCGAGTCCGTCCTCAAGCTCGGCCTCGACGTCTCAGTTCGCTGAGGTGCGGGCGACAGCGCGCAGGCCAGCCGGCTGGATGAGCCAGAGGAGCGTCGCTGCCCCTGGCGCCGGGGCTGAATAGCACTCCACAAGTGCGGCGGCCCCCTTCTTGAACTCCACCCGAATCGCCATCTCGTCGCCCTGGAGGAGGAGCGAGAGCGCTTGCGAGAGGAGCGGTTCGTGGCCTATCGCGGCCACGCAATCCTTCCCCGATTCCGCCGCGGCCGCGAACCAGGCCTCGTGGTCCGATGCCGCCAGGCCATCGCATTCCCGCACCTCGATACCCGGGAACGCCTCCGCGACGATCCGGGCCGTCTCAAGGGCCCGCGTGTAAGGGCTCGTGAGGATGAGTTGGGGCTGCGCCAGGTATGTGATCCCGGCGGCCGCCTCGCGCATCTTGCGCCGGCCGTCGGCGGTCAGGGGCCGCAACGAGTCGTCGGGCCAACGCGGCCCGCGCTCCTCGGCTATAGCGTGACGGATGAGGAGGAGTCGCATCTGTCCGTCCTCGCTACCCGGCCTGGCCGTTCAGTTCCCAGGAGACCAGCTTCACGCCGGTGATCTTCCACTGACCCACGACCTGCTTCCATTCCGTGGCGAGGGTGGCGTGGCCAGTCGCCGATTCGAAGCGAATCTGGTAGACCCGCGCCTCCTCGGCCGGCTCAAGCTCCTCGATCGTGTAGCCCGAGATGCTGGGCATGCTCGTCAGCGGCATCCCGCCGCCCGCCGGGGCCATCTGCATCATCTGGGCGATCGCCTCGGGCGTGATGTCGGCCATGATCTGGGCGAAGTTGCCCACCATGACGGCCTGGGCGTTTCGCTCGACGATCTCCGGGAGGGATGGGGTTGCGTCGGACATACGGCTTCCTCGGGCTGGGGTAGGAGTCGCCTTGAGAGTAGCAGAGCGGCGGGCCGCCAGTCTGAAGGAGCCCTACGCCTCCAACCAGTTCACCACCGTGAGACCGGGTATGCGGCTGAAGTGGCGGACGTTGTTGGTCACCATCTCCAGCCCGTGGACGAGCGCCGTGACGCCGATGATCAGGTCAGCATCCGGGATGAGCCGCCCCGCTCGGTGCAGATCGCCCCAGATAACCGCCGCCCGGTCCAGGATTTCGGTGGTGATCGGGAGAATCTCGGCCTTGGTGCAAGCCTCCTCGAACCACTCGATTTGGCGGGTGGCGCGTTTCGCGAACAGGCCGCGAAGGACCTCGAATCGGGTCATCTGCGAGAAGCTCAAGTGGAGGTGCATCCCCACGTATTCCGCTGCGCGCGTCACAGCGATCGGATCGCCGCGATTGATTCTCGAGACCACGTCCGTGTCGAGAAGTGACGGATTCAATCGACGTCGGCGAACATGTCGAGGGGGCGCTTGAAGGTGCTCTCGATCTCGTCGATCTCCGCCTCGCTCAGGCCCTCGTAAACTCGCGTGAAGAGCGCGATGTACTCCTCTGGCGTGAGGCGCGGCCGCGGCTTCTCTTCCCGCTTCACGGTGAGCGTCACGCGCTCGCCCTCGCTCAGCTCCAGGTCGCAAAGCGGCCGGAGCACGCCGTCCTCGTAGATCGCTTCTGCTACCTGTGTCACCCTTCCAGTATAGCGCGGTCTCTCCCAGTCCGTCGTTACTCCAACCTGAGCCAGCGGCGCTCCCCGACCTGGAGGACGCTCCCGATGACGGCGAGGTCGCCCGGCGCCACGGTTACCCCATCGACCGCCACCGCGCGCTCGAAGTGCCGCCAGCCCTTACGAAACCGTGTCCGTATCCAGCAACGCCTCGTTCATTCGAGATCGGCGAACATGTCGAGTGGGCGCTTGAAGGTGCTCTCGATCTCGTCGATCTCTGCCTCGGAGAGTCCTTCGTAGACCTTGTGTGCGAGCGCGATGTACTCCTCCGGCGTGAGGCGCGGCTTCACGTCCTCCCGCTTCACGGTGAGCGTCACGCGCTCACCCTCGCGCAGCTCAAGGTCGCAAAGCGGCCGGAGCACGCCGTCCTCGAAGATGGCTTCTGCTACCTGGGTCACCGTTCCAGTATAACGCGCCCTTGGGGCGTCCGTTATTCCAACCGCAGCCAGCGGCGCTTCCCGACCTGGAGGACGCTCCCGATGACGGCGAGGTCGCCCGGCGCCACGGCTACCCCATCGACCGTCACCGCGCCCTGGTCGAAGAGCCGGCGGCCCTCACGCCGGGACGGCGTAAGCCCGGCCGCCACGAGGACATCGGCCACGGTCTGCCCCTCCGAGACCGCGAACGCCGGCATCTCCGAGGGCGCTTCCTTGCGCTGCACCGTCCGTTCGAACGCCGCCTCCGCCTCCCCCGCCGCCGCCTCGCCCCAGAACTCCGTCGCGATCGTCCGCGCTAGCCGCTTCTTCGCCCCCATCGGGTCGCGCTCGATCTCCTGCTGGACCGCCGGTAGCTCCTCGCGAGGGACGTTCGTCGCGAGCACGAAGAAGTCGATTATCACCCCGTCGGGCAGGGACATCGCCTTGCCGTACTGCTCGCTCGCGCTGTCGTTCACGCCGATGTGGTTGCCTTTCGACTTCGACATCTTCTCCTTGCCATCCAGCCCGACGAGGATCGGCATCGTCACCGGCACGTGCGGCCGCTGGCCCGCGTCCTCTTGGATCTTCCGCCCCGCCATCAGGTTGAAGAGCTGCTCCGCCCCCCCAACCTGCACGTCGCACTCCAGGGCGTAGGCGTCGTACCCCTGCATCAGCGCGTAGAGGAACTCGTGCAGGAAGACGGCGTCTCCGTCGTCGAAGCGCCTACGGAAGTTGTCGCGCCGCAGCATCTCCGCCACCGTGAACTTCGACATCAGCGAGATGATGTCGGGGAAGCTGAGCGCCCCTAGCCACTCCGAGTTGTGCCGCAGCTCCGTCCGCGATGCGTCCAGCAGCCGCCCGGCCTGCTCGAAGTACGTCGCTTCGTTCCGCTTGATGTCTTCGGTCGTGAGCATCGGGCGCAGCTT
>JANMTH010000768.1:0-2802 GCA_031390305.1 Thermoflexaceae bacterium | reverse complement strand
ACGCCGACGCCGATTTCCTTCACGATCGTCCTTTCGATTCAGAGAAAACGGCGCCCCCCACCGTGCGAGGGACGCCGTTCACCAGGGTGACGTCGCCCACGTCATCCGCTCCAGCGAGGGCCGCTTCGACGCTATCCTTCTCGACGTGGACAACGGCCCCGATTCGCTCGTCTACGATGCCAACTTCTGGCTCTACACCCCGCTCGGCCTCGCCGCCGTTCGCCGCGCGTTAACGCCGGGCGGTGCGTTAGCCGTCTGGTCGGCTTCCGAAGAGCCCGGCTTCCCCTGGCGGGTCGAGGACGCCGGGCTGACGCCCTCCGTCCGCAAGATCCGCTCACACGGGTCCCGTGCGCTCGTCTACCTCGGCCGGAAGTAGCCGGACCGTCAGGAGGCCGCTTCGGCCTCCATCTTCGCGAGACGGGTGTAGTAGTCCGGGATCTCCTTGAGGTGCGCCCAGGCGATCCGCCCGGTCGTTTCCAGGTCGTCGCCGGTGACGTTCGTCTCCGGGTCGCGGGCGCCGTGTTCGAGTTCGACCGCGAGGCCCATCTGGAACTGATCGAGGTCGATCCGCGGAAACTCGACGCCCACGCGCGTCCCTATCGCCCTTGCTTCTTCCCGGGTGAAAACTTTCGTAGCCATATATCGCCTCCAGTGTCGTTGGTATGCTTTCAGCCTGGGGCCATTCCGTCCCCACATGAAGGGCCACAAGCCGATTCGCCAGGGGCCGTTCGTCGCCTGTTACGCCGTGCCGCAGTGTCCGGATGGCGTCTGGGCGGCCGCTAAACCGCCCCCCTGACGCACCATGGCCGCGCTCGCCGCGGCAAGCACTCTTCGTTTACGTACGGTCGGTCGGAACGGCTTTTCGCTGACATTCCAGCGTGTCACGCCGCACCCCCTCTCGCCCGGCCGCCCACAAGCCGCCCCTCCCCTATCATGTCACCGCCCGTGCGCCGCCACTCGGAACTCGGGACTCGGAACTCGGGACTTTCACCATGGGTCTGCGCACACCTCAGCAGTACATCGAATCCATCCGCGACGGCCGCGCCGTCTGGTATCGCGGCGAAAGGGTCGATGACGTCACCACCCACCCCGTCATCAAGAAGGCCGTCCGTCACGCCTGCCTCGACTACGAGATGGCCGAGGACCCGGCAACGCGCGAGCTCTCCGTAATCACCGAGGACGGTGACACCTACAGCCGCTACTACAAGATCCCGACCTCCGTCGATGACATCCTCAAGCGTTCGCAGCTGATTGAGGCGGCCACCGCCGCCGGCAAAACGCTCGTCGTGCTCGTCAAGGAGATTGGCAGCGACGCGCTCTTCGGCCTCCACAAGGTCTCCCGACTCGTCGACCAGAAGTACGAGACGAACTACCTCGAGCGCGTGAAGGCGTTCTATCAGTACGTCCGCGACAACGACCTCACGCTCTCCGTCGCCCAGACCGACACCAAGGGCGACCGCAGCCAGGGCCCACTCAACCAGTCCGACCCCGATCTCTTCACCCACATCGTCGAGCGCCGCGCCGATGGCATCGTCGTCCGCGGGGCCAAGATCCATACAAGCTGCACCACGAACACGAACGAGATCATCGTCCTCCCGACGAAGGCGATGTCGGAAGCCGAAGCGGACTACGCCGTCGCTTTCGCCATCCCCGTGAACACGCCTGGCGTCAAGCTCATCGCCAGCCCGTACGGCGGCTCGCCCAGGGCGGAATTCGACGCTCCCCTCAGCGCCGACCGCAAGATGATGGAAACGATCACGATCTTCGACGACGTCTTCGTCCCCTGGGACCGCGTCTTCCTCGCCGGAGAATACGACTTCGCCGCAACCCTCGCCCTCGGCTTCGTCGAGTACCACCGCTTTACCGCCGTCAGCTACAAGCTGCCCCTCGTCGATGCCCTCATCGGCTCGGCCCTGCTGATGGCGGAGATGAACGGGATCACCCGCGCGGCTCACGTGCGCGACAAGCTCACCTGGCTGATCAGCTACGCCGAAACGCTGCGCGCCCTCGTCGAGATGGCCGCGATCCGCGGCAAGGCCGACGACCAGGGGATCTTCGCGCCAGACGCCCTGACCACGAACATGGCGAAGTGGCACTTCGCCCACAACTACCACGAAGCGCTCCAGCACGTGCAGGATATCGCTGGCGGCATGCTCGTTACCGGCCCGGGAGTCGAGGACTTCGCCAACCCGGAGACCGGCGACCTCCTCCGCAAGTACCTCTCGGGCAAGGCCGGCTACGACGGCGAAGCCCGCACCCGCGCCATGAACATGGTCAGCGACCTCACGACGGGCGACTTCGGCGGCTACCACACCGTCCTCGCCATCCACGCCGAAGGCTCGCTCGAAGCTGAGAAGCTGATGATCAGCCGTGCCTACGACGCGAAGCGGACGCTCGAGTACGCGAAGCGCCTGGCCGGCCTGGCGTAGGCAGGTGGGCGGGCCGCCGTTGACCGTTGGTCGCTGGTGGTACGCGGACCGCGGACCTCGTCCCCTATCTCCCCCGGTACACCGGCTTCCGCTTCTCCCGGAAGGACGCGATCGACTCCGCCGCGTCTTCCGTCGCCCGCCGGGCAATGCCGCCGTAGCGCGTTTCGTTCCCGCTCGCTTCGGCGAAGCTCGCCTCGAGGCCGGCACGGATCGCCCGCTTCGTCACACGCACGGCGGCCGGCGGGAGTTCGCAGATGCGCTCCGCCAGCGCCGTAGCCGTCACCATCAGTTCGTCCTCCGGCACCAGCCGATCGAGCAGGCCGATGCGGTAGGCCTCGTCCGCATCGACGCGGCGGCTCGTCAGCGAAAGGTC
>JANMTH010000731.1:0-7830 GCA_031390305.1 Thermoflexaceae bacterium | reverse complement strand
TCCAGCAGCCGCCCGGCCTGCTCGAAGTACGTCGCTTCGTTCCGCTTGATGTCTTCGGTCGTGAGCATCGGGCGCAGCTTGTTCTTGTCGCTCGGGTCGCCGATCAGCGCCGTGTAGTCCCCGATCAGGAAGATGGCGTGGTGTCCGAAGGCCTGGAACTGCTGGAGCTTTCGCAGGGGCACCGTGTGGCCGAGCGTCAGCGAGGTCGCCGTCGGGTCGATCCCGAGGTAGACGCGCAACG
The DNA here is from genome assembly GCA_031390305.1 of Thermoflexaceae bacterium. Classification (GTDB taxonomy): domain Bacteria; phylum Chloroflexota; class Dehalococcoidia; order Tepidiformales; family Tepidiformaceae; genus JANMTH01. Next base: position 7,589 of record JANMTH010000731.1, on the reverse strand, counting down.
GCCGGTCCTCCGCGAGCAGCGTTCGCAGCTCGCGCTCCATCTGGCGTTTCAGCAGCGCGTCGCCGTACTCCACGCCGCTCATCAGCACCGCGATCTGCTCTTCGACTGGCGCCATCTGGCGTGTCACAGGGGTGGGCTGAGCGTCAGTAGTCAACGTGTTTCACCTGTTCTGGTAGACGAAGGTTGAGCGCGGACGTGGGGCGGCCAGGGGGACAGCGCCCTACACGTAGTGAACGTACGCCCTGAGTCCGCCTGCCGACGCTTCCCTTCGCGCGTGCAGCCGAGTCGCAGGACTGCCCTGCCCCCGGATCGCGAACCGAACAGCGTCGTAGCCTCTGAACAGTACCGCGACCACGAGGGAGCGGTCACGCCAGGCCGTGCGCCTCACGTCGTCAGCTCCGCTCGTACCAACCAGAGAGAGTCCACGGTAACTGTGCGTGGCCCTCCGGCCCCGGCGACTCCCCTCGCCCAGCGCACTGGGAGAGGGGTTGGGGGTGAGGGGAAGATGCCCGGCAACGCAGGCCAACGTACGCAAGTGAGCATTAGCCGTCGCTCGTTCAGACCCGAGGGCGCCGCAGCGTAGCTCCGTCACGAGAGCAACCTCCGCGCTTCCCCTACGTCGAGGCCGATCTGGGCGACCAGCTCTTCGACGCTGGCGAACGGCCGTTCCTCGCGGATGCGCTTCACGATCTCCAGCTCCAACCGCTCCCCATAGACGTCGCCCTCGAAGTCGATAAGGTGCGTCTCGATCGAGACGTGGCCAGCGTCAAACGTCGGCCGCTTTCCGATATTCGTCGCACCCAGGAGGACGTGGCCAGCGACGTGGGCGCGCGTGGCGTAGACACCGAGGGCCGGCATCGCCCTATCGGCGGCCACGGAGATGTTCGCGGTCGGGAAGCCGATCGTGCGGCCGCGTTCGAAGCCGTGGACCACCGGGCCGGAGAGCCGGTAGGCGCGCCCAAGCAACGCGGTCACGCGCTCCATGTCCCCGCCGGCGAGGGCGTTTCGCACCGCTGTCGAGCTGTAGCGCTCGTGGTCGTGCATCAGTGGCTCAATCTGGACGACCTCGAAGCCAAGCTCGGCGCCGAGGGTACGCATCCGTTCGGCGGTGTCCTTCGGGGCGCCACGCCCGAAGGCGGCATCCGGCCCGAGGACCATCAGGCGCATCCGCAGGAGTTCGAAGAAGGCCCGCGCGAGGTCTTCGGCGGTTACCTCGGAGACTTCGCTCGTGAAGGTAAGCGGCAGTACCCAGGCCGCGCCCGCGTCCCGCATCAGCTCCATCCGGTCTTCGAGGCCGGTGAGATAGCTGGGCGCCACGTCCGGCCGAAGGACCGTGATCGGGTGGGGATGGAGCGTCACCACGCCGGGCGAAAGCGCGCGTTTGCGAGCCTCCTCGGCGAGGCGGCGGAGCAGCGCCTGGTGGCCGAGGTGGACCCCGTCGAGGACGCCGATCGTCAGCGCCGTCTCCGGGCCTGGCGCGCCAGCCTTGAGCTGGGTCATGGTGAACGAAGGGAGCGTCATGCGACGGCTGAACCACCTGTCTCGATTCGGTGAAGCGTACCAGCAGGTCCGGAGACCGGCGACCGGATCACGCCCGAGCCGGGCCTAGACGGCCTGTCCCGAAGCGATTCGCTGCCGCAGCTCGCCGAAGCGTGCCGGGAGCCGCTCGCCGTACTCGCGCTCCACCTGGATGGCGTAGCGGTCGATGAAGCTGAGCGCGGCCGCTGGCTGGCCGGCCTGGAGCCGGTAGCGAGCGAGCTCGTAGGCGGCCTCCTGGTTGCCGCTGTTGCGGGCGAGCAGGTCTTCCATGCAGCGGGCGGCGGCCTCGAAGTCCTGGCGGCCGGCGTAAAACCCGCCGAGCGTCGCCATCGCTTCCTGGGCGCGGTCCTCGGTGCGCTGCCGAACGGTGTTCGCCCATTCCGAGTAGAACGCCTCCGCGAACGGTCCCCGGTACAGCTCCAGGGCCTGGCGATGCATCTCCGCCCGTTCATCGGAACCCTGGGGGAGCCCGTCGGCATCCTCAAGCAGTCCCTGGAAGCGTTCGACGTCCCAGCTGAAGCTGCCTTCTGGATTCAGCATGTACGCGCCATCCCGGCGTACCACCGACCCCGGGAAGAGCGCCCGCCGAACCCGGTAGACGTTCGAATGGAAGGCGCTGTTGCACTTCTCCCGGTCCAGTTCGGGATAGAGATGCTCCACCGCTTCTTCTTTCCGCAGTCCGTCGCGGTTCGCGAGGAAGAGGAAGAAGAGCTCCTTGGACTTGATGCTCGCCCACGATTCGTCCGGGACATCCCGCCCTCCGACGGTGACGCGCAGCCGCCCGAGGCTCGCCACCTCGACCGAGGGGTAGCCGCTTGCGGCCGTCGCGGGCTCGGTCGCCGCGTCGTCGGCGGCGAAGGCGTGACGCTGGACGACCAGCGCGAAGGCGCTGCCCAACACCCCACGGGCGGCCGCCCACTGTGCGAACATCGGCGCTTCTCGCACCATCGGGATGAGGATTCCGATCGTCCACGGTTCGGCCAGAAGGGGACCGAGAAGGTCGAGCGCGTTGCCAGCTTCAGCCCGCTTCCGCGCTGCGAAGTGGCCCATCGCCAGCCGGTAACAGGCGGTCCGAAGTGGCGCCTGTGCGTCCATCTTCGTAAAGAGCGCGATCGCCCGCTCCGCCAATGCCTCCGCCTCGGCGTGCTTTCCGGCGGCCGATTGAACCGCGGCATGGGTGACCAGGCACTTTCCGGTCTCGAACTCCGTGCCCACCGATTCGGCGATATGGAGCGCCCGGACTGAGAAGTAATCGGCCTGCTGGACGTCCGCAAGGCCGAGGAACGCGCTGGCGAGCCCCGAAATCGAGAGCGAGGCAAGCGTTTCGTCCGGTACCTCTTCCGAACAGATCCGAATCGCCTCTTCGAAGTTGATCCGGGCCTCTTCGAAATGCCCGAGCGCGGCTTCGGCCTCGGCGAGCGACGCTGTGGCGTAGGCCAGGTTGCGCTCGTTCTCGCAGATCTTGGCCTCAGCGATCGCCTCTTTGAGCGTCGGGACGGCGCTTTCGAAATCGCCGCAATCCACGTGTGCCATGCCGAGGTTGTTCAGGACCCAGCCAAGGTTCGCGGTGCCGCCCCGTTCCCGCCACCCTCGGGCGGCCCGTGTCAGCTCCGAAACGGCCTCGGGGGCTTCTCCCCGCATCGCCAAAAGCTGGCCAAGGGTCGAGCGTGCCAGCAGCTCCAGCGTGCCGCTCTTCGCCTCAATGGAAGCGGCCAGGGAATCGCGCAGCAGCCTGTCGGCCTCGGCGAAATCGGATTTCGTCGGGAGCACCCACTGCGACTGGTGATAGGAGATCTCGGCACGGAGGATGGGCGTGGCGAGGTTTGCCAGCGGTTCGAGCCGGGCGAAGACCTCGGCCATGTCCTCAATCCGGCCGAGAAGCCGGAAGGCCCGATGCTGGGCGAGAAGCGCGTCGATCTGTGCCTGCACCGGCGCAAACGGCTCGGCCAGGATCGCTCCCGCCTCGCCCAGTGCCTCGCTCAGCCCACCGGTGTGGGCCAGCACCCTCGCCCGGATCCCGCGCGTCTCCGCGTCCAAGCCGGCCGATTCCAGGGTAAGCCCATCGAGCGCGCGGCGAAGGAGGGAGAACTGCCCGGCGTTTATCAGTTCCCGCCCGTGCCGGGCCACCAGGCCGTGGAGCTCAGGTTCCAGATTCGCGTCACGCGCCATCTCGATCGCTTCCGAGAGTTCGCCCGAGGCTTCGAGAGCGGTGGCCATGGCCCGCACCTCGGACGCGAACTCATCGGCCGCGTTCGCTTCGTACGTCCCCAGGAGGAACTGGCGGAAGAGCGGGTTCCAGCGGAGCGCACCACCCGTCAATGGCTCAACGAGGAAGTCATGGCGATCGATCCAGTTGTCCACGTCTCGCCAGGTCTGTCGGCCAACGGCTTCGACGGCCGTTTTCGCGGAGAGCGTCGGGGGAAGCGCCAGCCGGAGGAACGCGGGCCGCAACCGTTCCGGCACCGCCGACCAGACCTGCGATCCGATGTAGGTCCCCCAGGCCGCGTCCGTTCGAGGCGATCCTTCGTCCAACCGGATGGTGCCGCTCAACGTCGCCATCACGGCCGCTGGCCACCCGCCAGTCGCCTTCATGATTCGGCGGACGCCGAGGTCGGATTCCTTCGGCGCGAGCTGCTGGATTTCGGCCGCGTTGAATCCCAGCTCGCTGCTCTCGATCGTCACGCAGTCGCCCGTCGCGATCAGCGCTTCGACGAGCGCGACCGGAGGTACTTCGCGGCCCGAAAGGATCATCTCGGAACTCTCCGTGAGCGTGTCGAGCAGCCAGCCGAGGATCTCCGACGCTTCCTCCGATTCGGCCAGCGCGTGGACGTTGTCCATGACGATGAGGAGGGGTTGGTCAGAGGAGCCTACCGCTTGATCGAGCGTATGACCGATGTAGGCGCGAAGGTCGTCAAGGCGTTCGGCGATGGCGAGATCGCGGTCTGCTTCCCGGCCCCCGATCGCAACCGCCAGTTGGCGAGCGAAGACGCTGGCCGAAGAAGACGACCCGTCGAGCGTCAGCCAGCGGACGTTGAAATCGAGTTCAGTGACGAACGCAGCGAGGAGCGATGTCTTGCCCCATCCCGCCGGCGCGTGGAGGACCGTCAAGCCGTTCCCGATGGCGCCGTGCAGGCGGTCGAGAAGGCGCTCGCGCCGCAAGAGCGAACGCCTCACGCGCGGCACCGCGAATCTTCCCGAAGTGAGCTCGTTCACGCGCCCAGTATAGGCGTTTCCCTCGCCGTTGTGGAGGTCGGGGATGGAAAGTGTCGCTGCTCAGTGAAAAGGGCCGGAGGATCTGGACACTCCCGCGACGACGCGGACGAGGTCGCCCGTTCTCCCCTCGCCCAGCGCACTGGGAGAGGGGCCGGGGGGTGAGGGCCAGCCTCCAAGCGAATACTGGCTCAGGCGCGCCGCGCCGCCGGGGGGGCCGCGTTCGCGCTCGTGAGCACCGTGCGCCGGGCTGGCGGCGGCTCCTCACAGGCCCGAAGGAACGGCTCATCGACAACGTCCGCGATTCCCCGCTCCCTCGCCGCCATCCGCACGTAGGCCACGGTCGAAGAGACGATCGCCTCGAATCCCGGCCACTCCTGGCAGCGGATGACACGGAGATGGCGCGACCTCTCGTTCCATTCGACCACCAGCCGTGGCGTCGCCGATGGACCCGCTGAAAAGCGGATGTACCCCCCGTAATATTCGCGGCTCAGGTGGAGTCCCCGGCTGCCCGGGTCGATCTGCGCTCCCACCAGCCCGTCCCAGAGGTCCCCAAGCGTGAGCAGGAGGCGGAAGGCCACATCGGAAGTGTCGGCGCGCAATCGGTACTCCAGCGGTAGCAGATTCCGGCACGGGGGCCGAGGCGGGTCAGCCCGATTCTACGCCTCGCCGTTGCCGATGCAAATATTCATCGATAGGTGGCATTAATCCCGGCCCACCCTTGTCGGCGCACCGACTTCCAATTGACAGCCCGATCGCACCCTTCCTAGCATGGTCCTGTGGCGAACGCCGATCTCGCGGTCTCCCGGCTCGCCGAAATCGGCCATCGCATCACGGGGCCACGCCTCGCCGTCCTCCGCGCCGCCGCTGGCTTTCCTGGCCCGTTCACGATCGAAGAGCTTGTCAGCTCCGCCCCCGGCGTCGGCCGCGCCACCGTTTTCCGCACGGTCAAGCTCCTCCAGGAGACCGAAGTCATCTGCCGGATGGTCCTCGAAGACGGCGGCGTCCGCTACGAACTCTCGCGCGGCGGCCATCACCATCACCTCATCTGCAACCGTTGCGGCGATATCTCGGAGTTCTCCGACCCCGCCCTCGACATCCTCATTCAGCAGACCGCTGGCGCCCGCCGCTTCGCCCTCGAAGGTCACAGCCTCGAACTCTACGGGCGCTGCGTCCGTTGCATGGCCAGTGACCCGCCGGGGGGCTGAGGCGCCCCGGCAATCCGAGGCCACGGGCCGAACGTATCAGTGCATAAGGGGTGCTAATCGCTCCTCTACGCGGGCCCGCTGGTGCCCGCCTTTCGGGCGCCAGCCTCCCAGGAATGTCGCGCGAACTACTGAAGGGAGGAGCGATCAAACGACGGGATCCGAGAAATCCTGACGAACATCGTCCTAAGAGAGTAAACTGCTGTTGACATTAGCCATCGGCAGAGGCAATTTACCGATCGGTAATCGATACAGGAGGGAACCGAAACGATGACCAAGACTAAACTCAGGCTGCTCCTCAGCCTCCTCAGCGTGTTCGCCGTCTTGGCGATCGCCGCCGCCTGCGGCGACGACGACGATGGCGGCGGCGACGCCACCAAGGCGCCTGCGGTAACCAAGGGCGGCACCGTCACCATTCAGGCGACCCAGTTCGAATCATGGGACCCGCACTTCGCCAACTTCGCCCAGGACATCACCCACATGATGATGGTCCGCCGCGGCCTCTACCATCTCGACCTCAAGGACAAGCCGGTCGCCGCCATGGCAGTCGGTGCGCCAACCGTCTCTGCCGATGGCAAGCTCTACACCGTCAAGATCCAGAGCGGGCTCAAGTGGTCCGATGGACAGCCCCTGGACGCGAGCGACTTCGTCCTCGGCATCCAGCGCACCTGCAACCCGGACATCGCTGGCGCCTATCAGTACATCCTTACGGCGGTCGCCGGCTGCGATGACTACTACGCCGGCGGCAAGAAGTCAGCTGCCGAAAAGGCCGATCTCCTGAAGGCCGTTGGCGTCCGCGCGGTGGATGCGACGACGCTGGAGATCAAACTCTCGATCGCCCAGCCCACCTTCCCCATCATCCTTTCGATGTGGCCCACCTTCCCGGCGCCCAAGCACCAGATCACGGCGGTTGACGCCAAGTATCCGGGTGCCCTGGCTGCTGCCGTGAACGGGCCCTTCATGCCCAAGGCCTACACCGAGAAGGCTTCGATGGAGCTGGTGCCCAACCCGAACTGGGCTGGCGCCGCCAAGCCGAACCTCGACAAGATCATCCTCAAGTACATCGACGACGTGGCGGTTTCGAACAACGCCTACCGCGCGAACGAACTCGATGCCGTTCGCGCCAACAAGGTGGAGCTCGACAAGTTGAAGACGGACTTCCCCAAGGAGCTCAATCTTTACCCCGGCACGCGCACGACCGCGCTCCAGTTCCAGCACAAGGACCCGGTCCTGGGAAAGTCCGATGTTCGCCGCGCTCTCTCGCAGGCGACGGACCGCGTCACCCTCGTCAAGGTCGTGTACAAGAACGCCAACATCGCGACCACGAGCTGGATGCCCCCGGTCCGCAATGGGCTGAAGGGCGGGGAGTATGATGCCCTGCTCGGCTTCGACCCCGCGAAGGCGAAGGAGTCGCTCAAGAAGGCCGGCTACGAGAACGGCGCTGGCTTCCCCAAGTTCAGCATCCTCGTGGTCGACTGCTCCGAGTGCAAACTCCTCGCGGAGTTCCTCCAGGCGGAGTGGAAGAAGCACCTCAACGTCGAGGTCGCCATCGAGATCGTCGATGGCAAGACCCGCGCCGCCAGCCACCGATGAAGATCTGGAACTGCTTGGTGTTGTAGCGGGCGGCGCGGGTCT
>JANMTH010000730.1:0-2560 GCA_031390305.1 Thermoflexaceae bacterium | reverse complement strand
CAGCAACCTATCAGTCAAAAACTAATTTACCAATTAGTACAGGTGGCGGTTTTGGTCCCGGTGGCCCTATGCAGGCACAAAGTTCTTCTCAGGGTTATAATAAATCAATTTATGGATTTGATCTGGCAGTGAAGAAAAGCTTCCTGAAAAGCGATGCAGCGTCTGTTACGCTGAGCATAAATGATATTTTCAAAACACGCCGCTCTGATCAATATTCATACAGCGAATATTTTGTTCAGAACTACAGCCGCCTTCGTGACCCGCAAATGTTTCGCCTCAACTAGACTTCGCGGGCCAGCGCGGCGAAGTCATCAGCGGTGGCGAGGGGGAGGGCGCCGCCGCCCATGACGGCCGGGCGGGTGAGGCCGAAGCGGGCGACGAGTTCGGCGACGCGGGCGTGGAAATCGAAAGGGAGAGCGGGAGGGTCGGGATCGAGGATGAGGCCGGGAGCAGGCGGGAAGGAGGAGGGGTTATCGGTAGCGACGATGACCGCTTCGAAGCCACCCTCGAGGGCGTGATGGACGGCGGCGCGGGCGGCGGCGGCGCGGACGCGGGCGACGGCCTGCTCGGCGGGGCCGGAGCCAGCGCCGCCGTGGAGGATGATGAGGACGGGACGCTCGGGGTTCACGTGTACAGGGTACGGGGTTGGTGGGTGGGGTAAATCGCACCGCGTTCGTTGTAGGCTGCTGGCATGGCACGCAAACCGACCGGGAACCCGCGAGGACGGCCGCCGTACGCGACGCCCTTAACGCCGGCGGAGGAGCGGGTTCTGGCGTTCATCCGCGAGGGCAAGCACAACGCGGAGAACGCGGTGCGGCTTGGGATCAGCAACGACACGGTGAAGTACCACGTGAAGAACATGCTCGGGAAGCTGGGGCTTTCCTCGCGGGATGAGCTGGCGCGATGGACCGCGCCTCGCGAAGGTACGGGGGGGCTTGCGCGAATGGCAGGTTGGCCGATCTGGCTGAAGCTGGGGTTCGGCGCGGCCGTCGTCGGGGTCGCGGGCTTCGCCGGGAGTGTCCCTTTCTTGAGCCAGGAGGCGGGACCCCTGCCGGCGACCTTCGACCGGGGTGAGGTGATCACGGTGGGCTACGACGGTTCGCCGGCGAACGGCGGTTCCAGTGCGCCGAGTATCTCGGCCGACGGGCGCTTCGTCGCCTTCTCGTCGATGGCGACCAATCTCGTCCGAAACGACAGCAACGACGTTGGGGATATCTTCGTTTACGATCGCCAGAAGAAAACCATGCAGCGGGTCTCGATGGGCGTGAGCGGCCGCGAAGCGAACGAAGGCTCGCACAGCCCCGCAATCTCAGCCGACGGCCGGTTCGTGGCGTTCGTTTCCGCAGCCGACAACCTGGTGGCAGGCGACACGAACTGGCCCGGCACCGCCGCGATGGACGCGCTCATCGCGGCCGATCGGGCAGCCCGGCCCGCCTGGGGCGACCAGCTCGACGCGGTCGCTGAGAAGGGTTTTCGCATTGGTTTCGCCAGCGACGTTTTCGTGTATGACCGCGAACGCGGGACGACGGAGCTGGTCTCGGTCTCAACCGGAGGCGCTCAGGCGAACCTGTTGAGCCTTTCGCCGAGCATTTCCGCCGATGGGCGTGTCGTCGCGTTCACCTCGATGGCGACGAACCTGGTGGATGGCGAGGAGTTGCCCGGGCCAGTTCACAACGGCGAGCCAACGCTCGGGACCAGCGACTACTTCCGCGGCTGGCACGCCTACGTTCGCGACAGGGGAGCCGGGACGACGGAGCGGTTGACGAAACATGGTGAGGCGGTGAACAGCTCCGTCTCGCTCTCTCCGAGCGGGCGATACCTGGCCCACAGCGTCTACCTGCCGCTTTCCGAACCGGCTGTGTCCCGGAACCCGGCGCCAAACGTCTCCATCGGTGACCCGCCCCTGTACCAGGTCATGCTAAAGGTGTTGGACCGCAAGACAGGTGAGGTCGCCGGGTTCGGCCGCGATACCTATACCGGGCTTTCAGGAGTCGCCTTGAGCGACGAGGGTGACGCGGCCTTTGTGGCCGATGGAGCGATGGAAGAGACCCTCGTGCGTGCTTCGGGTGCCGGCCTCGACGTGCTGGCCATCGCCAGCCACGGTGATGGTGTCCGCATCTGGTCGCCAGTGATGACCCGGAACGGGCGGTTCCTCGCCTACACGATAGCCGGGGAGGACCCATCGATCCGCGTCATCGACACGGTGACCGGTGAAGAGGCGAGCATCACGCGTGGCGTGGGGTGGGAGGTTCCCGGAGTGGGGGCGGTCGCTATCGCCGAAGACGGGCGGGCGGCGGCCTTCGCGGTCCGGCTGCCCGCGGACTGGCAGGGCGGGCTGATCGCCATCTACGTCGGGGAACGCTGAGGACGCGCGCCGTTTCCCACGCAGGGCCGGGGTTGCCGTGTAGAGTGTCGGCACATGGTGGCGGCGCGAACCGCCGCGCGGCGAGGAGACCGGCGATGGTGAGTTTGGAAGCGGCGCGCGATGCGGCGGCGGCGGCGATCGATGGGGCGGCGAAGGAGCTCGAGGCGATCAGCCTGAGCATCCACGCCCGGCCGG
>JANMTH010000699.1:0-3498 GCA_031390305.1 Thermoflexaceae bacterium | reverse complement strand
CGATCGTGTTCCCCCGGTCCGTCTGCTGGATCGCCGCCGCCACTTCGTCCTCGGTCCGCGGGCTGACCGTGATAGCGTGCACGGCGCCGTGTTCGTCGCTGTACTGGCGCGTGAGCTGGCGCGCAAGGGCGGCCCGCGCGTACTCCGTCAGGAGGTCGATATCCCGCGTTGTCCGGCCATGGGTGGCCAGCGATTCCGTGATCGTCACGAGGTCGCGGATGGAGACCCGCTCCGCCAACAGGTTCTGCAGGACCTCCTGGACCTCGCCGACCGTCAACGTCGAAGGGACGAGGTCCTCGACCAGGGCCGGGTAGTCCGTCCGCAGGTTCTCGAGCAGGGCCTGGGTGTCCTGGCGGCTGAGCAAGTCCGGAGCGAACCGCCGGACGAGCTCCGTGAGATGCGTCGCCAGCACCGATTCGGCATCGACGACGGTGTAGCCGAGCAGCTCTGCCCGCTCCTTGTGGGCCGCCGCAATCCAGCGGGCGGGCAGGCCGAACGCGGGCTCATGCGTCTCAGTTCCGGGGACATCGCCCTCGGCCGTGCCAGGGTCCATCGCCAGATACTGGCCGGGAACGAGCGTTCCCCGGGCGATCTCGACGCCGCGGAGCTTGACGACGTACGTGTTCGGGGCGTGGGCGAGGTTGTCCCTCACTCGCACCGTTGGCAACACGAGGCCAAGGTCGAGAGCCACCTGGCGCCGGATCATCGTGATTCGGCGCAACAATCCCCCGCCCGAAGCCTCATCGACGATTGGGATGAGCGCGTAGCCGACCTCTACCTCGAGTGGATCGACGCCCATCATCTGGATCACCTGTTCAGGCCCCAGCTGCTCCGGCTCGCGGGTCGTTTCCGGTTCGACGACGAGGGACTTCCGGCGAGTCTCCGCCTGGTCCTTGGTCACGAGGTAGCCGCCGCCAACGGCGACCGCCGCAATCGCGAAGAAGGGCAGCTTGGGGAGCCCCGGCAACAGCGCGAAGAGGGCCAGCATCGCGCCCGCGATGTAGAGCGGCCGAGACTGGAGCGTGAGCTGCGAGAACATCTGTCGGCCAAGATTGTTCGACCCCGCCGCACGGGTAACGATGATCCCCGCCGCCGTGCTTATCAGCAGCGCCGGGAGCTGCGAGACGAGCCCGTCGCCAACCGTCAGGAGGGCATACAGCTGGAGCGCTTCGCCCGGGCCAAGCCCCTTCTGAATGACGCCGATGGCCAGCCCAGCGACGATGTTGACGATGATGATGATGATGCCGGCGATCGCGTCGCCCTTCACGAACTTGCTGGCGCCGTCCATCGCCCCGTAGAAGTCCGCCTCCTCGGCGATTTCGCGGCGGCGGGTGCGCGCCTGGTCCTCGTCGATCAGTCCGGCGCTCAGGTCGGCGTCGATCGACATCTGCTTGCCCGGCATCGCATCGAGCGTGAAGCGGGCGGCAACCTCGGCGACACGCCCGGCGCCGTTCGTGATCACGACGAACTGGATGACGACGAGGATGAAGAAGACAACGATCCCGACGACCAGGCTCCCGCCCACGACGAATCCGCCGAACGAGTGCACCACGCTGCCCGCTTCACCATGGAGGAGGATGAGGCGCGAGGTAGAGACGTTCAGGGCCAGCCGGAAGAGCGTCGTGACCAGCAGCAGCGAGGGGAAGACGGAGAAGCTCAGCGGCCCATCGGAGTAGACCGCGACCATCAGGATGATCACGGAGATGGCGATGTTCACCGTCAACAGCATGTCCAGCAGCTGCGACGGCAGGGGGACGATGAGCATCCCGATGATGACCATGATCCCGACGGCCAGCAGGACATCGGTCTGGCCGAGGAGGCGGCGGAACGAGGAAGGCTTCGGAGCCATGACTGCCATCGTCTAGCCCCCCGCCCCGGCCGGCGTCGCCCGCCGGAACCCGGTCCGCTGGCGCAGCGCGTAAACCCAGGCAAGCACCTCGGCGACCGCGTGGAAGAGGTTCGCGGGGACGGCCCCGCCCACCGGCACAGCCCGGTAGAGCGCCCGTGCCAGCGGAGGCTCTTCGAACACCGGCACACCGTGCTTCCGCGCGACTTCCCGGATGCGCAGGGCCAGCAGCCGCTCGCCCTTGGCGACGACGATCGGGGCGCCCATGTTCACCGGGTCGTACTTCAGCGCCACCGCGTAGTGCGTCGGGTTGGTGACGACGACGTCCGCCTGCGGGACAGCCGCCATCATCCGGTTCATGAACTGCTGGCGGCGGCGCCGGATGGCTCCCTTGATCTGCGGGTCGCCCTCCGATTCGCGATTCTCCTGCTTCAGCTCTTCCTTGCTCATCCTCAGGTTCTTCAGGAAGCGCCGCCGTTGCCAGGCAAAATCCAACACGGCGAGGACGAACAGCGCCGCCGCCGCCCGGATGCCGACATCGAAGCTGAGCTTCCCGAGGGTTGCCGTCGCGGTCGCGACATCTTCCTGGCTGAGGGCAGCCATGTGCGCGAGCTGCTTGCGCATCGTCATCACCACGACGACCGTAACCACACCCAGCTTGGCCAGCGCCTTGATCAGCCCCGTAAGCCCCTCCGTCGCGAACAGCCGCTTCGCGCCAGCGGCCGGGTTGATGTGGCTGAACTTCGGTTTCAGCTTCTCGCCCGAGAGGATGAGGCCGGACTGCCCGACGTTGAAGACCACGGTCGCGATGACGAGGATTGCGAACAGCGGCAGGAGGATCTTGATCATTCTCATGCCCGAAGAGCGCCCAAGCCCAAGCGCGGCCTCCGCGGTGAGATCGGTAGTAGAAACGGCGCCCAGGTAGTCGCGCATCAATCCCGCCATCGCGCCCCAAAGCGAAGGCGCAAGCGCGCGAAGGGCGAAGACCGTCACAAGAAGCGCCCCGATCGAGACGAGCTCCTGGCTCTTGGCGACCTGTCCCTTCTTGCGGGCATCGTCCCGCTTCTTTGGGGTTGGGGCCTCAGTCTTTTCGCCCGCCATCTCAGCGTGCCCCCAACAGGCGCAGGCTCGAACCCGCCAGCGAGCCACCGATGACGCCGGTCATCAGCGCCGTGGTCGCCGGCAGCGCCGCAATCAGGACGATGATGCCGACCCCGATCTTGATCGGGAGGCCAACAATCAGCACGTTCGCCTGGGGCATCGTGCGCGCCACGAAGCCCATGCCAACGTCAGTCACGAAGAGGGCGACGACCACCGGCATCGCCACCCGCAAAGCGGTAACAAAGAGCCCCGAGACTAACGACGCTATCGCCGATGATTGAAGGGAGAGCGGATCAAACGACCCCGGCGGGATCGCCCACAGCGTCTCAGCGAGTGCCTGGATCACCATGTGGTGCCCGTTCACCGTGAAGAAGACCAGGGTCACGAGGATGCTGAAGAACTGGTCGATCGCGCCGAACTGCGCGCCGGAGACGGGATCGAAGACGGCGCCAAGGCTGAAGCCCATCTGCAATCCGATGATGTGCGACCCCATCTGCAGGCCGATGAAGATCAGCTGCATTGCCATGCCCAGGCCCAGGCCGAGCAACGTT
>JANMTH010000692.1:0-2398 GCA_031390305.1 Thermoflexaceae bacterium | reverse complement strand
GCCTCCGAGGCGACCGGCTGGCCGTCTTCCCGGTTCACCCACGAACACGCGCCGCGATCGAGGCAAACGGCCTCCTGCTGCCCGCGAACATCGTCCCAGTCGACCCGCTGGGCTACCTCGACGTTGTCGGGCTGACGGAGGCCGCCGATGTGGTCGTGACCGACTCCGGCGGCCTCCAGAAGGAGGCCTACCTGCTGGAGACGCCATGCGTCACCCTGCGCGAGAACACGGAGTGGACGGAGACGGTGGAGCTGGGCTGGAACGTCCTCGTCGGCGCGGACGCACCGGCGATCCTGGCGGCCGTTGCCGCTCCGCCGCGCGGCGCAACCCACCCGCCGATCTACGGAGACGGCCACGCGGCGGAGCGGATGCTGGCCGCGATTGAAGGGCGATTGGGGTGAGCGGCAGTCTTCCGCCAACCGCCGCTCACCAGCAAGCGTGGAACTGACTCAACGCGTTGGAGTTGCGTGGCCATCAGCTCAGTTCTCGCTGATGCGACGTATCCGATTGTTGAAGGAATCTGCGACGTAGATACTCCCATCGGGTCCGACCGCGACGCCCGTAGGCCCATGGAATGAGGCCAGGGACCCCTTTCCATCCTCCGCACCGAGGCTACCCGACCCGGCCAGGGCTGTCGCCACTCCCTTGCTTGAGATGATCAGCACCTGCGAACGCTCGGCGTCCGTCACGAGGAGAGAGTCGCCTTTCCATATGGCGATTCCAGCGAGAGACGAGCCCTCATTGGAGTTAAACACAGTCGTCACCTGGCCATCCCGGCTGATTTTCCTAACCCGAAGTTGTCCTTGCTCAGTTACGAATACGTTGTCGTCGCCATCGATTGCGAGCCCCACCGGGAAAGAGAACGACGCCTGACCGCCAGCCCCGTCGGTCCCGCCGGGCGTCCCTCCGCCCGCGAAGGTGCTGACGATCCCTTCGCGGGACACCCTGCGGATCCGGTGATTGTCCTTGTCCGCGATCAACAGTTCGCCTCGGGAGGTGATGCCAATCCCTGCTGGCAGGCTGAATCGAGCGTTTTCGCCAGCGCCATCCGCGAACGAACCGGTTCCCAACCCCACGGGACCGCCCCCGGCCACGAACCGCACCTTCCCATCAGCGCCGATCACGCCGACCCGGTTGGCGGGTGCGTCCGTGAAAAACACTTCGCCGCTGCCGCTCACGGCCACGCCGGTGGGACCGGTCAGGCCTGCGGCGATGGTCGTCACCAGTCCGTCGGGCTGGATTCTCCGAATTGCACCGTTCGCGAAGTCCGCAACGAAGATACTTCCGTCGCTGGCGACTGCGAGAGCCGTCGGTTCGTTGAACCGGGCCTCTGATGCTCTACCATCTTTGAATGTACCTTCTGGCCCTGGTCCCAGAGATCCGCCACCGGCAATGGTACCGACAGTCACCGACTCGGCGCCCATACCGGCTTTGAGAGATGGCGGACCATCGTCCAGGGCCGCCCAGGCTCCCACCGCGCCGGTGCCCGCCAGGGCGACAACCGCAACCGCGACAGCCGCGAAACGCGTCTTGGGAGTCAACCCTTCTTCTCAGTCTGATTCAATGGTCGTTCTCACTGGCGCTGCTTCGAGGCCGACACTAACAAGCAGGCGTCGGCGTTGTCTACACGTCGGCAGGCCCTACCGTCGCGATTTTACCTGCGCGTTACAGCCGTCCCATATGCTCGCCGCGCCGCCCCCAGCAGCGTGCCCAGGCCGTAGCTGACGTGGATTACTGGAAAGAGCGCCGCTACTACCGGCGCAAGCGGCCGAGCATCTCTCCGGGCGGCTGCCCGCCGGGTCGAGTAGAGCGCGAGGGCCGCATACAGCCCGCCCGCCACCAGCAGGGCGATACGGGCGACGGGAACGAAGAGGCTCGCGGCCAGGAGCGCGCCGCCCACCGTCACGGCCGCCGCGGGCGCCAAATGGCGGGGGCGGATCGAGCGGGGTTCTTCGACCGCGGCCTTCCCCTTGGCCCGGCCGTAGGCGAAATACTGGCGGATGAGCGGGCGCAGGCCGCTCCGCGCGAAGTAGACGCTCTTGACCGCCGGCGTGAGGTAGAGCCGACCGCCGGCCTGGCGGATGCGGTAGTTGAAGAAGTCGTCCTCGGCGTACTGGCGGTCCGTATCGAAGCCGCCAAGGAGGTCGAAGCACTCCCTGCGGTAGGCGGCGAAGGCGATCGTATCGACGAACGCTGGCTCGGTCGCGAAGCGGAAGCGGGCGTCGCCGACGCCAAAGGGGTGGGAGAGGGCGGAGGCGATCGCGGTCGCCATCCGGCCTTCGCCGCGCGTCTCGATCGGCCCGCCGGCCGCCGCCGCGTTGGTCTGACGGAGGGCCTCCACGTTCGCCTCGACGAATCCGGGATCCACAAGGGCATGGGCGCCGAGAATGATGACGAC
>JANMTH010000657.1:0-3200 GCA_031390305.1 Thermoflexaceae bacterium | reverse complement strand
GCCGCTGCGGATGTCGGTCGGCGTGAATACGGGCTCGTTCGATTTCTTCCTGGTCGGCGGTTCACACCGCGAGCTGGTGATAACGGGTCCGGCGGCGACGGGCACGGTGGCGATGGAATCGACGGCGGAGGCGGGGCAGATCCTGGTCAGCAAGACGACGGCGGCGCTGCTGCCACGGGCCTGTCGTGGGGCGGCGAAGGGCGAGGGTGTGCTCCTGAAGCGCAGCCCGGCGGTCGCGGCATTCGATACGAAGCCGGGCACGGCCAGCCCTTCGCTCGATCTGAACGCGTTCGTGCCACGTTCGCTGCGGCCACACCTGGCGACGGCGAGCGCGGATGGCGAACACCGGCAGGCGACGATCGGCTTCATCAAGTTCGGGGGGACGGACGACCTGATTCGCGCCTCCGGGCCGGCGGCGGCGGGCGAGGCGCTGGACGCCCTCGTGCGGGCGGCGCAGGCGGCGGCCGACCGCTACGGCGTCTGTTTCCTTTCGACCGATATCGATGGCGGCGGCGGCAAGATCATCCTGACGGCGGGCGTGCCGGATAGCTCGTTCGACGACGAGGAGCGGATGCTCCTGGCGCTGCGCCAGATCGCGGATACGCCGCTCGTCCTACCGTTGCGCATCGGCGTGAACCGGGGACGGGTGTTCGCGGGCGATGTCGGGGCGCAATTCCGGCGGGCCTACACGGTGATGGGCGACGCGGTGAACCTGGCGGCGCGGCTGATGGCGAAGGCCGCGCCCGGCGAGGTGGTGGCCAGCCCGTCGGTCACGAACCGCTCGAGCATGCTCTTCCAGCTCACCGAGATCGAACCGTTCATGGTGAAGGGCAAATCCCAGCCGCAAGAGGCCTCGCTCCTGGGCGCGCCCCGCGGGAAGCGGGTCGAGGCGGACGCGCTTCGGCTGCCAACGGTCGGCCGCGAGGCGGAGATCGCCTTTCTCCTGGGCGAACTGAGCCAGGCGGTGGGCGGCACGGGGCGGGTCGTCGAAGTCCAGGGCGAGACGGGCGTGGGTAAGTCGCGCGTGATCGACGAGTTCCTGGCGGGGGCGGGCGAATGCACGAAGCTCCGGATCACGGCGCAGCAGTACGGGTCGCGGATTCCCTACCACTCGCTGCGGGGGATGGCGCGGGCACTGCTCCGCGTGACCCGCGACGGCGAGGAGGGTGGCCAGCAGCTTGAGGCACGGCTACGGCGAATGGCGCCCCATCTGCTGCCCTGGGCGCCGCTGCTGGGCGTCGTCGCCGACGTAACGGTCGCGCCGACGGCGGAGGTAGAGGCGCTGGACGATGGGCTCCGGCGAGCGCGGCTCGAAGCGGCGTTTGTGGAGGTGGCGGCGATCGTTCACCCGGGGGCGGCGCTGGTCGTGTTCGAAGACGTGTATTTCATGGACGAGGCGTCGCGCGCCCTCGTCCAGGCGGTGGTGCGGGGGTTGAGCGAGCACCCGTGGCTGGTCTGCATCGTGACGTGGCCGAACGCGCCGCTGGTCGATCCGCTCGAGCCGAACGCGAGCGTCCTTTCGATCGGGGCGCTGAGCGCGGTGGCGGCGGCGGAGCTGGCGGACGCGGCGGCGGCGGTGCTCGGCGCGCCACCGGAACGGCTGAGCGCGGCGGCGAGCCGGGCTGCTGGGAATCCGCTCTTCCTGCTCGAACTGGTCGGGGCGCTGGCGCGGGGGGACGATGAATTTCCGGACACGCTGGAGGCGATCGTTGGGGCGCGAATCGACGAGCTGGAGGCGGGCGACCGCTTCGTCCTGCGCTACGCCTCGGTGGTGGGCGACCCGTTCGATGTTTCGATGCTGGAGGAGAGCCTGGCGAGCGACGGGGTGGTGGTGGAGGTGGCGGCCTGGGATCGGCTCTCGGCGTTCGTCGAAGCGGAAGGGGATGGGGCGTTCCGCTTCCGCCACCGGATCTTCCACGACGCGGCGTACGAGGGGCTGCCGTTCCGGCGGCGGCGGACGATCCACGAACGGGTCGGGCGGGCGATAGAGACGAGCACGGCGCGCACGGAGAGTGACACGGAGCTGCTGGCGCTGCACTTCTGGCGGGCGCAGCTGCACCCGGAGGCGTGGCGGTATTGCCGGGCGGCGGGCGACCGTTCGCGGGCGAAGTTCGCGAACGGGGAGGCGGCGGAGTATTTCACGCAGGCGCTCCAGGCGGCCCGGCGGGTGGATGACGCTTCGGCGGCGGAGCTGGCGCGCGTAAACGAGGCGCTGGGCGACGTCTGCGACGCGGTCGGGCGGTTCGACGCGGCCGATTCGGCGTTCGGGGCGGCGCGAGCGCTGACCGCGGGCGAGCCGCTGAGCAGCGCCCGGTTGCTCCGCAAACAGGGCATGCTGCACGAGCGGAAGGGCGAATACGCGCGCGCCGCCGGTTGGCTTGGCCGGGCGCTGAAAGCGTCGGCGGGAGAGGGCCTCGAGGCGCGCCGTTCGCGGCGGGAGATCGAACAGGCGCTGGCTGGCGTCCGGTTTCGACAGGGCCGCTACGCGGAATGCGTGGCCCTTTGCCGCCGGGTGATCGGCGAACGGCTCCCGAGTGACCGGCGCGGCCGGGGATCGGTTGCGCGCGCCTACTACACTATGGATTACGCACTGGGCCGCCTTGGGGACCCATCGGCCGGAACGCACTGTGAACGGGCGATCGCGATCTTCCAGGAGATCGGGGACATTCGGGGCGAGGCTTCGGCGCTCAATCACCTCGGGATCCACTGGTACTTCAAGGGGGCGCTTGAACGTTCGTTGGAGTACTGGCGCCGAAGCGAAGCCGCCTATACGCGGATCGGGATGGTGGTGGACGCGGCGATCATGACGAACAACGTCGCGGAGGCCCTCTCCGACCTCGGGGAGGTCGCCGAATCCGAAGCGTCGTTCCGCGAAGCGCTGCGGGTCTTCCGCGCCTCGCACTACGGGGAGGGGATTCCGGCGGTGCTCAGCAATCTCGGACGGTGCGCGACCCGGCTCGGCCGGTACGAGGAATCGGAACAACTCCTGGATGAGGCGCTGAAGGCGTTCCGAAGCGGCGGCATGGCCGAACACACGGCCGAGACGGACTTCCGGCTGTTGGAGAACGCTATCGCGGCGAGGGATTGGGATACGGCCAGGAAGCGGGCCGAAGCGCTGCTAGAACGCCGGGGAGCCACGGCCGTTTCGCAATCGCCCGCGACGTTGCGGCGGATGCTTGGCGAGGCGTGGGCGGCGCTCG
>JANMTH010000624.1:0-3246 GCA_031390305.1 Thermoflexaceae bacterium | reverse complement strand
GCCATCGCGAAGCACTGCTGGGCCGTCTTTATCAGCCCGATAGCCTCGAAGGCGTAGTCCACGCCGCCCCCCGTGAGCGCCATCACCTGCTCGATCGCGTCACCCTTGGAAGCGTCAACCACATCGGTCGCGCCAAATTCGCGGGCCGAGGCGAGCTTGTTCTCGAGCATATCGACGGCGATGATCCGCGAGGCCCCGGCAAGGGCCGCGCCCTGGATGATGTTCAGGCCGACGCCGCCGCAGCCGACAACCGCCACCGTCTGGCCCACCTGGAGCTTCACCGTGTTCGTGACCGCCCCCACGCCCGTCATCACGGAACAGCCGATCAGGCAGGCGACATCCATCGGCACCGCATCCGGCACGTGAACGCAGGCCTTCGCACTCACCAGCTGGTGCGTCGCGAAGGCCGACATCCCGGCGAACTGCATGCTCGGCTGGCCGTTCACCTTCAGGCGCCCGAGCCGCTGCTGGGACTGTGTGTCCGTGCACAGATTGGGGCGGCCCGTCGTGCAGCGGTCGCACGATCCGCAGGACTGTTGGAAGGCGATGACGCAGCGATCGCCAGGCTTCACGTTCGTCACGCCGGCCCCGACCTTCTCGACGACGCCGGACGACTCATGCCCGAGGACGGCGGGCAGCGGGTACAGCCACTTGCCTTCCATGAAATGGAGGTCCGAGTGGCAGACGCCAGAAGCGCTCGTCTTGAGCAAGACCTCGCCCGCCTGGGGGTCATCGAGCTCCACGTCCTGGATCTGGAGCGGCTGGTTCACGCCGTAGAGGACGGCGGCCTTTGCGGTTGTCGGCATAATCTTCCTCCTTACAGAAAGCCCCCGGATTGTGGCAGGGCGCGGCCCAGGAACGCAAAGGCGGCGCCAGCTAAACGAACTCTCTCCGGGACGGCGATGCTACCCTCGGTTAATGAAAAGCCTCGAAGAAGAGATCCTCACGTCCGTCCGAGAGCTCGACGAGCCGGGCCAGCGGAGGCTACTCACCCATATCCGCGCCGTCATCAACGCCCCATCGGACGAAGAGTTCGCGGCGATGGCTGCTGAAGCTGCCCTGCTCTACGTGCCCGGGGGCGAACTCGATATGACGGGCGAGCTTGAGTTCGGTGAGCGCTTGCGTTACGCCCGCGCGCTTCTCGAAGTGGGAGCACCAGACGACTGGGCCGTCGCGGCAGAGGCCTTGAAAGATTTGTATGTTGCGAACGGTCCGCTCGACCTCTGGGGTGAGATAGCGGACGCGGAGGCGTCCCAGCGTTCCAGGTCAACTCCCTTGGCATAGTCCGCTTCATCAGGAGGTCGGGCGCTCTTGGCGCCGCGCACCTTCGGCGGATCGATCCGGCGCTGCACTCCCTCTTCGGCCTCGCTGCCCCGTTGTTCCCTACCCGCTAGAATCCGCCCATGTCTGCACTCCCCCTCGCCGGTATCCGCGTCTGCGACCTCACCTGGATCATCGCCGGGCCTACCGCCACCCGCGTCCTCGCCGATTTCGGCGCCGAGGTCATCCGCATCGAACACGGCCAATCCGTTGACGCCATCCGCCTCGGCCGCCCGATCGTCGGCGACCATCCGACGCTCAACAACTCCGGCTTCTCCAACTACTTCAACCGCAACAAGAAGAGCGTCCTCCTCAACGTCCGCCACCCCATGGGCATGGACGTTCTCAAGCGGATCATCGCCGCCAGCGACGTCGTCGTGGAGAACTTCTCGAGCGGCGTGATGACCTCGTGGGAGCTGGACTACCCACAGCTCCGTGAGTTGCGGCCCGACATCATCTACTGCTCCGTCTCCGGGTTCGGGCATTCCGGGCGCGACAAAGCCTTTACCACCTGGGGGCCTACCGCCCAGGCTCTGAGCGGCCTCACCCTCACCTCCGGTTTGCCAGGCAAGCCGCCCGCCGGCTGGGGCTTCAGCTACATGGACCACACCGCCGGCTACACCGCCGCCAGCGCAATCCTGATGGCCCTCCACCACCGCAACCGAACCGGCGAAGGCCAGCACATCGACATCTCCCAGGTCGAGGCCGGCATCGTCCTCAACGGCCCCGCCGTCCTCGACTACACCGTGAACGGGCGCAAGTGGCGGCGCGAGGGCATGCCCCCCGGCAACCGCGCCTGGGAGCCGGCCGTCGCCCCGCACAACACCTACCCCTGCGCCGGAAACGACCGTTGGCTCGCTGTCGCCTGCATGAACGACGCCGAATGGCAGGCCCTCGTCCGCGCGATGGACGAGCCCCCATGGACCTTCGACGTCCGCTTCCGCAGCAACGAATCGCGCATCGCCAACCAGGACGAGCTCGACGAACGGATCGGCGAGTGGACGAGCGAATTCGAGGACTACGAGGCCATGGAGATCCTCCAGGCGGCCGGCGTCCGGGCCGGCGTCTACCAGAAGGCGAGCGACCGCTTCGAGCGCGACCCCCAGCTCAAGGCGCGCGGCTGGTGGGCACGCCTCGACCACCCGGAGCTCGGGATGAGCGACTTCGACGGCGTCCTCCCCCGGCTATCGGCGACGCCCGGCCAACTTCGCACCGCCTCGCCGATCCTCGGCGCCGACACCTGGGATGTCCTTCGCGAAGTCGCCGGCTTCACCGAAGAAGAGATCGCCGAGCACGAAGCGATGGGGGTGCTGATGTGACCGGACCACTCGCCGACGTCCGCGTCATCGAAGTCTCTGACGAACTCGGGCAGTACGCCGGCAAGCTCCTCGCCGATATGGGGGCCGACGTCATCAAAGTTGAGCCGCCCGGCGGCTCGAGCGCCAGGCGCGTTGGCCCCTTCGTCAAGGACATCCCCGGCCCGAACCGCTCGCTCAACTTCTGGTACAACAACACGAACAAGCGCTCCGCCGTCCTCGACCTCGAGGGCAAGCCCTCGGACCGGGAGGCCTTCCGGAAGCTCGCCGCGGGCGCGGCCATCGTCCTCGAAGACCGTGCCCCGGGCGCCCTCGCCGCCCTCGGCATCGGACAGGAACGGCTCCGCGCCGACAGCCCCGGCCTCATCGTCTGTTCGATCACCCCCTTCGGCCAGGATGGGCCCTGGGCCGCCTGGAAAAGTTCCGACATGGTCGGGCTGGCCCTCGGCGGCCCGATGCACATGAACGGCTACTCGCCAGAGGACGCCGACGGCGCCCCGCCGATTCACGGCAAGGGCGACCAGGGCTACAGCACCGCCTGCCAGTACGCCGCCCACGGCATCCTCGCCGCCCTCCTCCACCGCGACAACACGGGCGAGGGCCAGTACGT
>JANMTH010000603.1:0-8507 GCA_031390305.1 Thermoflexaceae bacterium | reverse complement strand
TCCGCGATCCGGCCGAACTTCAGCGGCAGATGCGGAAGAGTCTCGCCCGGCGCCCCGTCTAGGTCCTCGTCATCGGCCTGCTCTGGGCGTGCGGGCTCATCTCCCTCGCGACGACGGCGCTGATCGTCTTCACCCTCTTTGAAGAGACGGTGCGGTTCTTTCAGGATGTCCCCTTCACCGATTTCTTCTTCGGGACGACCTGGCAGCCGCTCATTCCCGGTTCCCAGTCCTACGGCATCTGGGAGTTAATCGCTGGGACCGCGAACGTCCTCCTCTGGTCGCTCGTCATCGCGCTTCCGCTTGGCCTTGGGTCGGCCATCTACCTGAGCGAATACGCGGACCCGCGGGTCCGCCGCATCCTCAAGCCGATGCTCGAGGCCCTGGCCAGCGTTCCGACCGTCGTCTACGCCTACTTCGCCCTCACTTTCATCACTGTCGATGTCCTCCGCCCCGCCTTCGGTGTGGACCGCGTGCCGATCTTCAACGCCCTCAGCGCAAGCGTCGTGATGGCGGTGATGGTCCTTCCGACGATCGCCTCCGTCTCGGAAGACGCGATGGCGAGCGTACCCCGTTCGCTCCGCGAAGCCGCCTACGGCCTCGGAGCTACCCGCCTCGAAGTGGCGATCAAGGTCGTCTTCCCGGCTGCCCTTTCGGGCATCATCGCCGCCATTCTCCTCGCCGTTGCCCGCGTCATCGGAGAGACGATGATCGTCGCGATAGCGGCCGGCTCGACGCCGAACCTCACGCTTAACCCCCTCGCCGGTATCCAGACGATGACGGGGTTCATGCTCCAGGTCGGCCTCGGCGACGCCGCCCGTGGCACGGTGGACTACAACTCCCTCTTCGCCGTCGCCAGCACGCTTTTCATCTTCACCTTCTTGACGAACGTGGCGGCCCAGATCATCGTCCAGAGATTCCGCGAGGAGTACGACTAGATGCCGGTGATCGCCCAACCCGAAGAGTCGATCTCGCTCCACGCCGAAGGGGCCGTGGCCCGCCGCCAGGCTGTCTCACGGGCCTCCCGCTACGTCCTGCTCGTTGTCACCGCCATCGGCATCGTCGTCCTCGTCTTCCTCGCGATCGATGTCGCCCGGACGGGGGGGAGCCGGCTCGGTTGGGACTTCCTCAGCAGCTACCCTTCCCGCTTCGCTGGCCAGGCCGGGCTTCGCTCGTCGATCCTCGGTTCGGCCTGGGTGATGGCGCTGACGATGATGATGGCCATCCCGATAGCCATCGGCACGGCCGTTTTCCTGGAAGAGTTCGCCCCGAAGGGCCGCATCACGACGATCGTTCGCCTCAACATCGCGAATCTCGCGGGCGTCCCGAGCATCATTTACGGCATCCTCGGTCTCGCCATCTTCGTCCGCCTGTTCGGCCTTGGGCCGAGCATACTCGCCGGTTCTCTGACACTCGCCCTGATGATCCTTCCGATGACGATCATCGCCTCCGTGGAGGCGATCCGCCAGGTGCCCCCGAGCATTCGCGACGGGTCGCTAGCCCTCGGGGCGACTCGGCTCCAGACGGTCTGGTATCACACGCTTCCGAACGCGACGCCGGGAATCATGACTGGCACGATCCTCGCGATCGCGCGGGCGGCCGGCGAAACCGCCGCCCTGATCATGATCGGCGCCTTCGCCTTCATCGCCTTCGACAACAAGAGCCCGTCCGATAGCTTTACGGTGATTCCTATCCAGATTTACAACTGGACGACGGACTCCCGAGAAGCCTTCCGGGAGAACGCCGCCGCCGGGATCATCGTCCTGATGGTCGCCGTGGTCGGCCTGAACCTCGTCGCCGTCCTCATCCGTGAACGGTTCCGCAAGACGTTCTAAGCAGTCTGGAGAACACCGTGGCAAGAACACTCGACCTTCGGCCCACTACCGCCGGCCCAGAAAGGGGTACCATCCCACCCACCGTGCAAGCAACCGCCGAACGAAGCACCATCACCATCCCGGATGAGCCGGCCGCCGTCGCCATCGAGGGCATGAGCTTCTGGTATGGCCCCAAGCAGGCCCTCACGAACGTCTCGCTGACCATCCCCCGAAACAAGGTGACCGCGCTGATCGGCCCCTCCGGCTGTGGCAAGAGCACGCTCCTGCGCTGCATCAACCGCATGAACGACCTCATCCCCTCGGTCCGCAGCGAAGGCAAGGTGCTCTATCACGGCGTCGATATCTACGGCGCCGGGATCGACCCCGTGGAGGTGCGCCGCCGCATCGGGATGGTCTTCCAGAAGCCGAACCCCTTCCCCAAGTCGATCCGCGACAACGTTGCTTTCGGCGCGAAGGTGAACGGCTACAAGGGCGATATCAATGCCCTCGTGGAGCGCTGCCTGAAGAGCGCGGCGCTCTGGGAAGAGGTGAAAAACGACCTCAAGAAATCGGGGCTCGCCCTTTCCGGTGGCCAGCAGCAACGGCTCTGCATCGCCCGCGCGATGGCGAACGAGCCAGACGTGATTCTGATGGACGAGCCTTGCTCCGCCCTCGACCCGATCGCGACGCTGAAGATCGAAGACCTCATGCGCGAACTCGTCATGGACTATACGATCATCATCGTCACCCATAACATGCAGCAAGCGGCGCGAGTCTCGGACTACACCGCCTTCATGCTCACGGACGAGCATACCGCTGGCCAGCTCATCGAGTACGGGCATACCGCGGAGCTGTTCACGACGCCCCGAGACAAGCGCACCGAGGACTATATCAGCGGCCGCTTCGGCTAGAACAGAGGGACCTGATGACGCGTGAACTCTTCCACCGCGAGCTCTCGGAGCTACAGGACGACGTTCTTGTGCTCGGCTCGATGGCCGAGAAAGCCGTTCTCGACTCTATGGAGGCGCTCCGTGATGGCGACATGGTGTGGTCCCACAAACTCATCGAGGACGACAAGCGGATCAACGCAAAGCGCTTCGCTATCGAAGAGCGCGCGATCTTCGTCATCGGCTCGCAGCAGCCGATGGCGACGGACCTGCGCACGCTCGTCAGCATGCTCTACATCGTCACCGACCTCGAACGGATCGCCGACCACGCCGAAGGGATCGCCCGGATCAACCTCCTCCTTGGCGACGAGCCGCTGCCCAGGAAGCTCGGCTATATCCCCTCGATGGCCGATCGTGCCGTTCAGATGCTGAGGGACAGCCTGAAGTCCTACCTCGACGGCGACGTCGATATGGCTCGCCGTGTCTGCCTCGCCGACGACGAAGTGGACCGGCTCTACGACAGCGTTCAGGACGAGACGATTCGGGCCATGGTGGCGGAACCTTCCACCATCCAGCGCAACACCTATCTGCTCTGGACATCTCACAACCTGGAACGGATCGCCGATCGTTGCACGAACATCGCCGAACGCGTGATTTACACGGTCACGGGCCGGATGGAAGAGATCAACGTCTCGACGTATTAGCCGCGCACTCCGCCGGGACCTTTCGTGCGCCGAGGCCCCTCGAGCAAGATCCGGAGTTCGGTGAGCGCGCGCGCCTGGCGGCCCTTGATCGCATCGACGCTCACTCTCAGGGCCTCCGCTGTTTCCGCGAGCGAGAGCCCGTGGATGAAGCGGAGCGTCACCACTTCGGCGTGGCCTCTGTCGAGCCGGGTGATCGCCTCGGCAAGGTCGAACTGGTCCGGCGAAAGCGCCTCGTCGTTGGCCGCCGTTTCGTGGTCCTCGATGACGAGCATCGGTGGACGGCGCAGCCAGCGGCGGCGGTACGTGCCGACGACGTTGCGCGCGATCCCGAAGAGCCAGGCCCGTGGCGGGAGGCCCTGGTCCTCGAACGAGCCGGCGTGCTCCCAGGCTTCTTCGAAGACGTGGCTGGCCGCGTCTTCGGCTTCGCCGGCATCGCACAGCCGCGAGCGCGCATAGCGAAACACGCCGGGCATCTCGGCGGAGAAGAACTGCTGCCAGGCGACCGGATCGCGTTTCCGGAGGCGCGCGCCCAGGGAGCGTTCAGCATCATCCCCGGTTGAAGACGCGAGACGGCCGGACACCGCCAGCCATCGTCCGGGGAACAGTCCGGCGGACTCCGCCGCCAGCGGCATGAAGAACGGCGGCTCACTCAATCGTCGCCCCCCTCGTCGTCGTCGTCGTGCCGGGGCTTCGGCGGTGGCGGGGGCGGTGTCGCGGCGGGTGTCGGCGTACTCGCCGGTTTCGGCGCGACCGTAGCCGTCGGGGTCGGCGTCGGTGAAGGCGATGCCGTTGCGGTCGCTTCTGGCTCGGGCGAGGGGGTCTCCGTTGGCGGCTCTTCGGAAGGAGTCGCGCTTGGCTCGGCGCGGGCCACGACGGTCGGCTCCGGCTTCGCCGCCGCCGCAGCCGGGGTGGGCGTCTCCGCCGGCGTCGGTGTGGCGGTTGGCTCCGGCGGGGTGGTTGGCGTTGTTGTTTCGGTCTCGGTCGCCGTCTGGGCGGTGGTTGGCTGGGGCGTGGAGGGCGCCGGGCCGTCGCCCCCGGCGCTATCGGCGGGAACGAGGTTCACCGCTACGTTGCGCACAAGATCGACGGCGGCGGATGCCAGATCGAAGAAGGCCGCCGGGTTCGCGACCGCCGCGCCGCTCCCCAGCCCTACCATCAGCACCGCGCCGGCGGCGAACCGTTGCATCCCGGTCCGGGGGAGCGGCGGAAGCCAGACGTACGAACGGCGCCCGCGCCCGTCGATATACGCCGCGAAACGGGACTCCATGCGAGCCCTCGCCGCTCCACTCGGCCCCGCTGGGGCGAGGCCACGGCACCGCGCGGAGAGCCGGGCGAGCGCTTGAGCTTCGGCTAAAGCGGGGCCGGCCCCTGCTGGCCGGCCTTCGAGGATGTCGGACAGCAGGGAGGCGGGGTCGGAATGCTGCGACATGGCTGGTCCCGTCTTCGGTTAGTGATCCGTGAAGGTAACGGTACGGTGATGGCGATCCCGGCCGTACCGGCACTTCCCCTACGAAGGAAAGCGAAAGCCCCACCGCTAGAGGTACGGGCGCCGGGGAGGCGCTTTCGAAATATTACGCGGTCGTGGAGGCCGGTCCCGCCTCTACCACCGGCGCTGGACGAGCTGGCGACGGGGCCGCCTTCTTCCGGCTGGGACGGCGGTATGTAATCCTCACGACCAGGCCGAAGGTCACCGTCAGGCTCGTCACGACGTAGATGCTCAGGAGCCAGGGCTCGCCAACATCGGTGCCGATATTGATCCCGTGCCAGAGTGCACCGGCGTACACCAGGAACGAACTGTAGTGGAGCATCCGCCAGGCCTTTGCCCCCATCAGGGAACGGAACCAGAAGGACGCTGAAACGATCACGCCGAGGTAGAGCACGAGCGTTCCGACGGCGCTGAGGAGCGGCTGGTAGTACGAACCGAACGGCACGAGGATGTCCCACAGTCCGAATTGCGTCCAGCCGTCCGGGATGAGCACGAGGCCGTGGAAGAGGCCGAGCGCCATACCGGCGATCGAGGCCACCTGGTGGATGGCGAGCAGCCGTCCGCGGTGGATAAGACCGTCGAACCAGGCGGAGGACATGAGGAGCCCTCCGACCAGCCCGAGCCAGACGAACAGGTAGCTGGCGACCCCGGCGGCGCGCGAGGCGTACCACGCCCCGTGCGCGCCGGGCTCCGGGAGGAGCGCTTGCGCTACGTCCTTCCCGAAGATGACGCCCGCCGCTGAGCCAGCGGCGGCGCCAACCAGGATGATGGCCCAGGTTTTCATCAGGATGCCTTCGTTGCTTTGGGTGGCGGTGGCGCCGGCTTCGGCTTGGGCGGCGCCGCGGGCGGAGGTGGTGGCGGCGCGGGCCTCGGGGCGGGAGCGGGAGCGGGAGCGGGGGCGGGCGCCGGAGCTGGCGCTGGCTGTGGCGCGGGAGCGGGGGCGGCCGGTTGTGGTGATGGAGCGACCGCGCCACCGCCGGTTGGCGCCGCCGCTGGCCTCGGGGCACTCGCCGTCGTCGTCGTGGCCGCTGGCGGTGGCGGTGCGGCGTCTGGTGGTGGGTCCGCGCCGGTGCCGTCGGCGTAGACGTATTCGTCCACGTAGATCACCGTCCGCCGTTCGACGTAGACGATCGGCCGTTCGCGGGTCGCGGCGGGCGCCGCCGGCTCCTGTGCCGCCGCCCATTCTTCTTCCGTCGCCGCCGAATCCTCGGCCGTGGCCGCATCCTCCACCGCTACGGCCTCGTCGGCGGGCGGGTCGATAAGCTCCCAATCCTGGGTCGCCGGGTTCCAGCGGTAGCCGTCCTGTTCGACGATCTCTTCGGTTGCCGCGTCAGCGGCGGCGGCTTCGGCGTCGCCGCCCTTCTTCTGCGAGGCGATGCTGCCGGTGGCCGCGAAGGTGCCCCAGAGGAGCACCAGCACCGCCACCGCGCCCACCACCGTCATCGCCTTGGTCATGATGAAGCGGATTCCGCTGTTCGACTTAGTCATCGTCGTCGTCTTCTTCCTCGCGGCCCCGTGGCGGTTGCGTGGCCCGCGGCTTCGGCTGGGGTGGCGGCGCCGGGGCTACCGTTGGCGGGGTTGTCGGGGCCTCAGCGGCCGTGGCAGGCGGGGGCGCCGGCGTGGCGGGCGTAGGGGTGGGCGTCGTCGTCTTCGTCGGGGCCGCGGTCGCGGTCTTCGCTGGCGTAGCGGTTGGCGTTGCGGCGGCCGGCGTTGTCGCGGCAGGCGTTGGCGCGCTCAGCGAGGTCGATGCTGGCGCCGATGGCGGCGCGGGGAGCACCACGCGCCGGGTCACGTAGACGGGCGTATCGACGTACACCACTTCCGGCTCAAGGTCTTCGGCGTACTGCGCGGCGGCCGCGGCGGCCTGGGCTTCCGCTTCAGCCTCCGCCTGGGCGAGAGCGACGGCTTTCGCTTCGGCGGCGGCCTCCGCTTCGGCCCTGGCGGCGGCGGCTGCCTTCCAGTCGGTCCTGGCGGCTGCCGTGGTTGCGGCCGCCGTCACTTCAGCCTGGCTGTCCGCCTTCGCTGTCGGCGAGCCGCCAGGGTTCAGGACTCCCTGGGCGGAGACAACGGCGGCCACGATCCCACCGGCTAACCCGGTGGTGATGGTGGCCGCAAAGAGCGATGTGATGCGATTCACAGGTCGGTCCTCCTCGGATGATTCCGTCTCACTACAGTCATCGCACAGTCTTAGGACTCGGAGTTGCCCGGTTCGTAACCGTTCGGTGGACGGAGAGTAAACGCTTGCCCGGCCCGATTACCGCATCTGAATCGGCCGCCGCGCCGGTGGTTCGTTATCCGGATGAACGCATGAAAGCCCGGAGACCTGTCGATCCCCGGGCTTTCAGTGAATTGAGCTATCGGTGTTCAGGAAGTGGGAACCGGGATCACCGTTTCGTCGTCGTCGTCGTCGTCGTCGTCGTCGTCTTCGTCGTCGTCATCGTCATCGTCATCGTCCTCGTCCTCGTCATCGTCCTCGTCCTCGTCCTCGTCCTCGTCCTCTTCGTCCTCTTCGTCCGCATCCGAAGGAGCTGGATCAACGGCTGGCGGGTCCGCCGGAGGTGCGTCCGTCGGCGGCGGTGGGTCCGCTGGCGGGTCGGTGGGCGGCTGTGGGTCGGTGGGCGGCGGTGGGTCGGCCGGCGGGTCGGTGGGCGGCGGTGGGTCCGCTGGCGGGTCGGAAGGCGGCGGTGGGTCCGCGAGCTGGCTGGCGGCGCCACCGGTGCCTGGCGCGGGGGCCGCCTGGCCAGTAGTGGCAGCCCTCTGGACTGTCTCGAGGCGTGGTTCCGGGCGGCTTGCCGCGGTGTTCGCCACGGCCGGCCTGGCGGAAGCGGGAGCCAGGCGAACGACTGGCGCGTCCGTACTGGCCAGTATCTCCGGTCGTCCGGCGATGGTCGCCGAGGCGAACGTGTCGCTGCCGGCGCCCACCCTGAAGGCCAGTTGCGATGTCGTCGAGTCCTGGCGGGCTATCGCCTGATCGCCGCCTCCGAAGGCGGCCGCGCTGAACGATCCGAAGACCGCTCCGGCCATCACGGTCGAGACCGTCGCTACGACGGCCAGCTTCTGCTTCCGTTTCATCTCGATTCTCCGTACGAGGACGGTGTCGGGGGCTTGTGACCGCTACCCGCGCCGTTCGCTCTCGAATGGACGTTCGCCAGCGGGAGGGAACGAGAGCAGGGCGTGCCCGGCCTCCTGGCACGCTTCGACACCAGCCTGTCCCCCGATGAGCACCGCTTTCGCCCAAACCTCCGCCTCCCAGCACCGCTCGGCCCACACCGAGACTTGATCGAAGCCCTGCGCGGGTAGCCCCGTCCGCGGATCGATCAGGTGGTGCGCAACCTGGCCACCGGCCGCTTGCCATCGCCGCTTTCGCGCCGAAGAGGTCGCGACCGCGCCGCGCATCGCGCCCTTCCAGGCGGGGTTGCCCTCCGGGTCGTCGAGGCCGACCATCCAGCCGTCGGCGTCTTCTTCGGATCCGATGCAGCGGAGGTCGCCTCCGGCGTTCACGAAGCTGTTCGGGTAGCTTTCAGCGATGAGGGCGATAGCCAGGTCCACGGTCCACCCTTTCACGATCCCACCGAGGTCGAGCGCTCCCTGCCGCAGGGCTACGGTGTCGCCTTCGATC
>JANMTH010000602.1:0-9125 GCA_031390305.1 Thermoflexaceae bacterium | reverse complement strand
CATCGAAGGCGACCTGCGGTTTTACAAGCCCGAGGAACTTGCCGGGCCAGACCCTAAACCGTTTCGCGTGCTTCCCGGGGGGGCCAGCCGGGAGGTCGTTCCCTTCAGCTACTACTCGTTTTCGGCCGACGGCAAGCGGATGGCGATCAACCGTGGCAGCGCGCTCTATACGCTGGTCGAACGCGAGGGCCGGGTGACCGTATGGGACCTGGAGAAGGGCGAGTTGATCGGCTCGGAGTTCGCCAACCCCGGCACGGCCACGGGTGCGTTCATGGCGCCCGACGGCTCGTACGCGGTTGGTTTCAGCGATACGCGGACGACCGTCTGGTCCCTCGATACGAAGCTCTGGGCGGAGAAGGTGTGCTTCGCCGCCGGGCGCAACCTCACCGAGGCGGAGTGGACGAAGTATTTTCCGGGGCGGGACTACGAGGTGACGTGCGACCAGTGGCCCGCCAAGCCGAAGATTTAACGGCTGCCACAGGGCCAACGGCAGAGGCTTCGTGGAGCCGCCAGGGCGGAAGCCCTTACGGCCGGCCGGTGCGGCCGGTGCGGCCGGAATGGGGTTAGCCGCCGGTCGCCAGTTCGCCCGCTATCGCCTTCAGCACCGCCACGTTGTGAGCCAACCCGCTATGGCTGCCTTCGACCGCGATGGCGCGGAGGCCGGGAGCCTGGCAGGCCTCCGAAGGGACGATGGGATCGCCGGCGGCGTAGATCGAAAGCACCCTGGTCGCCGGATCGGGCGGCCGCGTGAGCGCCTGTACGTAGTCGCAGCCGCAGGCCGGAACGTTGCAGTCGGGCGTGAGCAGCCGGCGAACGAGGTCGTTGGCCTGGACAAGGGCGGGCGCCGCGGCGCGGGTGGGGAGTTCGCCCCGCTCGCGGAATGCGCGGGCGACGGCAGGGGCCGGCGACCCGAGCAGAACGAGATGGGAGACGCGCGCTCCGAGCTGCGCCGCGATCGCCCAGCCGAGCAGTCCGCCGCGGCTGTGACCGATGATGGCGACTGGGCCGTTGGGGGGCGCCTCTTCGAGCAACGCCGCCATCGCCGCCTTCGAAAGCCGGTCTGGACAACCCGCGTTGAAGACGATGCGCGAAATGACCGGGCGGTAGCCGATTCGCGCCAGCCAGGTGTGCAGCGGGAACAGGTAGGCGTCGTTGGCGAAGAGACCGGGCAGCACGAGCACGGGCCGGCCATCCCCCCGCGGTACGTTTACGCCCCGAGAGATCGGCGAGGACAGGAAGCGGGCAAGTTCGGCGCCAGCGGCTCGCGCTTCGGAGGCGGGGCGGGATCGGGGCATCCGTATCTCCTCACGCGCCGACGGGTTCGTCGAGCCGGTCTGTCAGGCCTTCCAGATCGTAGGCCATCACGATGAGGTCGCGGGGGCGGCCGCCGGCGTCCTCCACCCAGTCGCCGAGGATCGCTTCGACCTGGAATCCGAGGCGTCCAAAGACTTTGCGGGCGGCGTCCTGGTCGATGGTCATCTGTGCGCTCAGCTTCTTGAGGCCGAGGGAACCGGCGACATCGACGATCGTCGAAACAAGAAGACGGCCAAGCCCCGAGCCCCGGTGGGCGGCGCCGACGTTGACCCGGAGCTCGCCGATCCGCCTCGTCCAACGCGCCGGGTTGCGGTGGACGCTGGCGTAGCCGGCGATGCCTTCGGGTGTCTCCGCGACGACCGTGATCGTCGTCTCCTGTTCGATGTTGGCGACCCAGTAGGCGATGCCCTCAGGCTGGGTGATATCCGAACGGAGGAAGAGGACATCATCGGCTGGAAGCTTGCGGGCGAATGCCAGCATCGCCTCGGCATCCCCGGCGGTCATGGGGCGAAGCGTGACGTTCGTACCGCTCTTGAGCTGAGTGGTCTGGGGGAGACTTGCCAGTGCGACCATCGAGGACCTCGCAGTCAAATTGGATCCGCGGACACGACTGTACGCCTCGCGTCAAGATTCGGCAGGGTGCGCATTGACGAGCGGACGCAAGCGGAGCATCCTTCCCGCCCGAGCCTCGTTCGGGAACCACCTGGGAGGCCCTGTGATGGTCCAACCCGCATCCCCGTCCTCGAGCCTGGCGCGGCGGCTGACCGCGCAGGACGCCTCGTTCCTCTATGGCGAAAGCCGTCACGGCCCCATGCACATCGGCACGCTGTCGTTCTTCGACGGGCAGCTGAGCTACGACGCGGTCGCCCGCCAGGTCATGGAGCGCATCCACCTCATCCCGAGGTATCGCCAGAAGCTGCACGCCGTGCCGTTCAACCTGAACCATGCGACCTGGGAGGACGATGCGGAGTTCGAGATCTCGAACCACGTCTTCTACCATCCTCTGCCAGCGGGTACGAGCGAACAGGCGGCGATCGCGGCGGCGATGGAATCGCACGAAATCACCCTCGACCGCAACCGGCCGCTCTGGGAGATGCACGTCTACGACGGCCTGGAGGGCGACCGCTCGCTGGTCCACTGGAAGGTCCACCACTGCATGGTCGATGGAGTGTCGGGGATGGAGTTGACGACGGTCCTCTTCGACTTCGAAGCCGAGGGGTTGCCGCCGGAGCCACCATTGGAGCCGTGGCTCCCCGAATCCGCGCCTTCCCCCACGCAGACGATGGCCTCGGCGATGCTCGACCTCGCGCAGCAACAGTTCGACACCGCCCGGCGCACACAGGACCTCTTCCGGCGCCCCGAGACGCTGACGGAGCGCATGCGGCTACTCACCCAGACCGTCCAGGCGATGACGGAGATGGCGGCAAGCGTGGCCGTGGGCGCGCCCTGGAATCGCCCGCCGATCAGCTCGAAGCGGCAGTTCGTCTGGTCTCGTTTCCCGTTCGCCGAGGTCCGCGGCATTCGCGGCGTCCTCGGGGGAACGGTGAACGATGTCGTGCTCGCGATCCTTGGCGAAGGGGCGGCGCGCTACCTCGCGAAGCACGGCGTGGAGGTGACCGGGCGGAAGCTTCGCATCGGCTGCCCGGTGAACGTGCGGCGTGAAGGTGAAGGCGGCGCGCTCGGCAACCGCGTCTCGATGATGTTTCCCTCGCTGTCGGCCTCGCCGATGAACCCGAAGGAGCGCCTGGCCGAGGTCTCGGAAGAGACGGGCAGGATCAAGGAGCTGCGCGAACCGCAAGGGTTGGAGGTGATGATGGAGTTCACGGAAGCGATGCCGCCGGGCCTCGTGGGTCTCGCCTCGGCCGTCTCGATGGCCTCCAGCGATGCCATGACGAACATGGCGCTCGCCATCCCTCAGGTTCCCAGTTGGTTGCAAATGCCAGTGGCGCCACCGCCAATCAACTTCGTCGCGACGAACGTGCCGGGCGTTCAGGTGCCGCAGTACCTCGCCGGGCGGCGGATGCTCGATAGCGTCGGTCTGATGCCCCTCGGTGGGAACATGGGTTACGGCGTCGCGATTCAAACGTACAACCAGAACCTGTACGTTGGGATGATGGCCGAGCCCCGCGTGATGGCCGACCTGGAGCTGATGCAGGAGTACGTCGAGGCCGCCTACGCCGACCTTCGGGACGCGGCGCTGGCGGCGGCCTGACCAGGCACACCAGTGTACCCCGCGGCATTCCCGTCATGCGTAGCGCTTGACGAAACCGAGGGCCGTTTCGGCGACCTCTTGCCAGCCGCTATCGATGGTGAGGGCGTGGCCACGATTCGGTATCTCGACGATCTCCCGAAGTCGTTGCAGAGGACGGTCGAAACGTATCCCGTGCCACCCCTTGATGACCTGCGGCCCGCTGTTTCCGAGGCCGAGGACGAGACGCCCGTTCGAGAGTGACTGACGCCGCCGTCCCCGTCGCACATTGAACGCTGCGCCAGAGAAGCAGAACTCCGTCCGCACTGCGTGCACTACCGCGGGCGCAGTCAAGTCGCGTCGCGGCTGGTTCGAACGGCTCACTTTCCCTTGAGCTTGCGTCCGAGCCAGCGAATTGGATCGTAATACCGGTCCGCCACGCGTTCCTTGAGCGGAATAATCGCATTGTCGGTGATGTGGATATCTTCGGGGCAGACTTCGGTGCAGCATTTCGTGATGTTGCAGTAGCCTATGCCCGCGTCTTTGCGCGCCAACTCCAGGCGGTCCACGGTGTCCAACGGATGCATGTCCAGTTCGGCGAGCCGAACGAAAAACCGCGGGCCGGCGAAGTTCTCTTTGTTCTCGGGGTGATCACGGATTACGTGACAGACGTCCTGACAGAGGAAGCATTCGATGCACTTCCTGAACTCCTGGCCGCGCTCGATGTCCTCTTGCATCATCCGGTAAGTACCGTCAGCTTCCGGTGGTCTTGGCGAGAACGCCGGGATCGTCTTCGCCACGCGGTAGTTGAACGAAACGTCGGTGACAAGATCACGTATGAGCGGCCATGTCTTCATCGGCCCCACCGAAATCGTCTCGCCTGGCTCGAAGAGGTTCATCCGCGTCATGCACATGAGCCGAGGCTTACCATTTATCTCGGCGCTGCACGACCCGCACTTTCCAGCTTTGCAATTCCAGCGCACGGCGAGGTCGTTCGCGTAGGTCGCCTGGATTGCGTGGACGACATCGAGGACGACCTGGCCGTCCTCGGCGTCGAGTTTGTAGTTCACCCACTCGCCGCTGGCCGCGTCACCGCGGAAGATCCGCATGTTTGCCTCAGTCATCAGTGCGCCTCCTCAAACAGTTCCGCGAGCTCCGATGGCATTTGCGGCAGTGGCTCGGAGGCCACCGTCAGTTCGCCGTCGCCGCCCAACCGCACCACTACGTTGACCTTCGCCCACTCCGGGTCGGCATTCGGGTAGTCCTCGCGGGTGTGGCCGCCGCGGCTCTCTTTGCGCAGGTCCGCCGCCCGCGTGATCGCCTCGGAGATGACGAGCATCGACTTCAGGTCCAGTGAGAGGTGCCAGCCAGGGTTGTACTGGCGGTGCCCCTCGACGCCCGCCCGCTTCGAGCGCTCGCGGTACTGGGCGATTCGCGCGAGGGCTTCCACGAGTTCATCGTGGTGACGGATGATCCCCGCCAGCGTATGCATCGTCTCTTGCAGTTCCTGCTGGATTGTGTACGGGTTCTCGCCGTCGCTTCCAAAGTCGAACGGGGCCAGCATCTCTTTTGCCGCTTCGTCAATAGCCCTCTCATCCAGCGCGGGCACCGTCGTCAATTCCGATGCGTATTTGGCGGCGCCTATGCCCGCGCGCCGGCCGAAGACCAGCAGGTCGGAGAGGGAGTTCCCGCCGAGGCGGTTCGCGCCGTGCATACCGCCGGCAACTTCGCCCGCCGCGAACAGGCCCGGGACGGTGGAGGCGGCCGTCTCGGGATCGACGCGGACCCCGCCCATCATGTAGTGCATGGTCGGGCCCACTTCCATCGCCTGCGCCGTGATATCGACATCGGCGAGCTGCTTGAACTGGTGGTACATGCTCGGCAGACGCCGCCTGATGTACTCCGCTGAACGCCGGCTGGCGATGTCGAGGAAGACCCCTCCGTGGGGTGTACCGCGCCCCGCCTTGACTTCGGAGTTGATTGCGCGAGCGACTTCGTCCCGCGGCAAGAGGTCGGGCGTGCGCCGGTTCTTCGCCTTGTCGTCGTACCAGCCGTCCGCCTCGGCCTCGGTGTCGGCCGTTTCAGCTTTGAAGAACTCGGGGATGTAGTTGAACATGAAACGCTCGCCGAGCGAGTTTTTCAGGGTCCCGCCGTCGCCGCGCACGCCCTCGGTGACGAGGATGCCGCGAACGCTCGGCGGCCAGACCATGCCCGTTGGGTGGAACTGCACGCACTCCATGTCGATCAGGTCCGCGCCGGCCCAGAGTGCGAGCGAATGTCCGTCTCCGGTGTACTCCCAGGAGTTGGACGTGATCTTGAACGCCTTGCCCACACCACCGGTAGCGAGGACAACGGCCTTCGCGTTGAAGACGACGAGCTTGCCGCTCTCGCGCCAGTAGCCGACCGCGCCGGAGATGCGATCGCCGTCCTTGAGCAGGCGGGAGATCGTGCACTCCATGAACACATCGATGCCTTCGTGCACGGCGTGCTGCTGGAGCGTGCGGATCATCTCAAGGCCGGTGCGGTCGCCCACATGCGCGAGCCGGGCGTAGCGATGACCGCCGAAGTCGCGCTGGAGGATGCGCCCGTCCTGCGTGCGATCGAAGAGGGCGCCCCAGCGCTCCAGTTCGTGAACGCGGTCCGGCGCTTCCTGGGCGTGGAGCTGGGCCATGCGCCAGTTGTTGAGCATCTTTCCGCCGCGCATCGTGTCGCGGAAGTGGACCTTCCAGTTATCTTCGGGATAGACGTTACCGAGCGCCGCGGCGATGCCGCCCTCGGCCATTACCGTGTGTGCCTTGCCCAGGAGGGACTTGCAGACGAGCGCGGTGCGTGCCCCGGCCGCGGACGCCTCGATTGCGGCGCGCAGCCCCGCGCCACCGGCGCCCACGACGACGACGTCGTAGTCCTGTCGTTCGTATTCGACCATTTAGAAGCTGCTCCAGGTATTTGGGTCAGTAATAACGTCGTTCGCGACCAGGCGGATGTAGATATCGACGAAGACGATGAAGATGAGGCTTGTCCAGGCCCACAGGCGATGGTGAATGTTGAAAGCTGATACACGGTCCCAGATCCGCTTGCGCGTGCGCGTCCAGGACGTGCAACTGAAGCAATCAAGCCCGCCGCCGACGAAGTGCCGGAGCGAATGGCAGGAGAACGTGTACATCATCAGGAGGAAGGCGTTGACGCAGAGAAAGGCCGAACCGAGCCCGATTCCCCATCCGTCGTCGGGGTCGTAGAACGACCGGACCGCACCGACCCAGAGGAGGACCACGAAGATGAGCGCGACATACATGAAGAAGCGGTGAAGGTTTTGGAGGATCAGTGGAAGGCGCGATTCGCCTTTGTAGGTGCGCGCGATATCGCCCACGGCGCAGGCCGGAGGGCTGAGGAAATACGACCGGTAGTAGGCCCGGCGGTAGTAGTAGCAGGTCGCTCGGAAGGGGACCGGCCCAAGGAGGACGACGAAAGCGGGAGAGAGGTAGAACTTCGTCGAGTCCCAGAGCTTCGGCTCATAGACCGGTGAGAGGTAGGGCCCAACCTCGTAGTGCCAGGCGGGCAGGAAGATGCTGAGCGTCAGCCAGCCGAAGAAGGCCGACATCGTGAAGAACACGAGCCCGGGCTCGAGCCACCACCTGTCCGTGCGAAGCGTCGATAGAAACCCGCGCCGACCCGTAGCGGCGATCGCTTGAGCCATCGATCTCCCCCTCCATCCGCAAGCGGAACCCGATCGGCGCAACCCTACGCGCTGGCATCGAATCGTTCAACCGCGAGCATCCAGCCCGTGCCGTATGGAGCGCCCGCAATCTGCCGCAGCAGGGTCCACTGCCCGGCGGCGTGCGAATCCGACGGGGCTCACCGGTACGAGCGCCGCCCGCTTCGAGGGGCTGATATCCGCGCCTATTCGTCGCCGAACCAGGACTGGTCTCGCGGCGGCAGATGGGGAACGGGCGCAACCCTGTGCCAACGCCGAAGGAGGCGAAGCTTCCGCGCCTTGTTCGCCTTGCTCCCGGTGTGACTCGCCCTTCGTCGCATAGGCCCAAACAGCTTCATCAGTTCCTCCCGGGGGACCGGCTGGCGGTGACAGGCACTCCAGAGCGGTCGTTGGCCAGCATCTTAGCTGCTGGTCGTGTCTATGGCCAGACATAGCGTTGTCAATCGCACAGGAGCGGGCAGCGCATCTTATGGCGAGAGACGCGAGACGAGATGGTCGCCGCACAGCGTCTTAGTTCGGGGTTTGGTAACCTGCGGGTTCCCGGCGCACCGCGAACGCGCACTCCGCCTGGCGGACGCACTCCCGCCCGTGTGGCATCGTGGCCCGGAAGTACAGCCAGCCGGAGAACCGAATGACCGTCCCCAGCAGCGTGCCCGCCCTCGACTTCGTCTTCCACCCTCGTTCGATCGCCATCGCTGGCGTCTCGGCGAAGGAAGGGCCAGGGTTCGGTGGCGGCGGGTTCGTCAGCAGCCTCCTGGAGATCGGCTTCCGCGGGCCAATCTACCTCATTCACCCGACAGCCAACGCGATCCGCGGGATCAAGTGCTACAAACGCGTCACGGACATTCCGGACGACCTCGACTACGTGATCTCATCCGTCCCCGCACGTTTCGTCCCGGAAGTGCTCGAAGATTGCATCACCAAAGGCGTGCAGGTGCTCCACCTTTTCACGGCGGGCTTCACCGAGACCGGCGACGCGGAACGGACAAAGATGGAGCAGGCCGTGGTGGCACGCGCGCGGCAGGCCGGGATCCGGCTAATCGGCCCGAACTGCATGGGGCTCTACGTGCCGGCCGCCCGGCTGGCGATGATGGGCGGCCAGCTTGCCGAATCGGGGCCGGTGGGCATGGTCTCGCAATCCGGAATGAACGCGGGCGAATTCGTGCGTTACGCCACGCCACGGGGAATCCGCTGCTCGAAAGTGATCAGCTTCGGCAACGGCGCCGACCTGAACGCGGCCGACTTCCTTGACTACCTGGCCGATGACGCCGAGACCGAGATCATCGTCGCCTATCTCGAAGGCATCCAGGACGGCCCGCGCCTCGCCCGCGCAATCCGCAAAGCGGGCGCGGCCAAGCCGCTGGCGATCCTGAAGAGCGGCCGGACGGAAGCGGGCAGCCGGGCGGCCAACTCGCACACGGCCAGCCTGGCGGGCTCGCTCCAGATCTTCGATGGCCTCTGCCGCCAGGCGGGCGCGCTCCGCGTGGAGAGCCTGGAGGAGCTGGTCGATGTCGCGGTCACCTTCCGCTTCGTAAAGCGGCTCGCCGGGCCGAACGTCGTCGTGGTTGGTGGCGGTGGTGGGGCGAGCGTCCTCGCCGCCGACGACCTGAACGCCGCCGGGCTTCTGCTCCCGGCGATCCTCCCGGAAACGCAGGAGAAGCTCGCGCTGATCACGCACGAAGCGGGGACCAGCGTCCGCAACCCGATCGACACGACGGCGATGTGGCAGCCCGGCGGATTCGAAGGGACGCTCCGGCCGGTCTTCGAATCCTCGAACGTGGATGTCATCCTCCACCACATGAGCTTTGGCATGGGCCCGGGTATGCGAAGACCGGCCGGAGCGTGCATTCGAATCCGCCGGGCTGCCACATCGCCGTCGTGTCGATCGGGTTGCGGACGCTGGTCCCCGCT